>NZ_JBPQTS010000061.1:0-39456 GCF_051386455.1 Streptomyces sp. URMC 124 | reverse complement strand
CCCCCGCCCCCGCGCAGCCGCGCGACCTCACCGTCCGTCAGGGCCCGCCCGTACACCCGGACGTCGTCCAGCTCCCCCGCCAGGTACTCCCGGCCATCCGGGCGTTGCCCCAGGTGTACCCCGAACGTGGAATTGCGGCTCACCGCCCCCGTCACGCCGGCCGCCGCCACCGCGCTCCCGTCCACCGTGAGGACGATCCGCCCCCCGCCGCGCCGCAGCACGGCCCGGTGCCAGCGCCCGTCCCCGTACCCGCCGGGGGACCGCACGACCACCGTCCGGGCGGGCCCCGCCCCGGCGACGGCCGTCACCTGCCCGGTGACCCGCCCGCCGGGGGCGAGCCGGAGCACCACCTGCGGCGCCCCTCCCATGCCGCCCATCCACAGCAACGGCTGCTCGCCCCGCGCGGCCGCGGGCCGGGAGCGGAACCACAGGGCCGCCGTGAAGTCCCGCTCCCCCAGCGGCAGGGAGGGCCGGTAGGGCAGCCGCACGGCGTCGTCCGCGCCGTCGAAGGCGAGGGCGCCGCCCGAGCGCCCCGCGACCTGCCGGGGACCTCCCAGGACGTACGCGCCCCGCGCCCCCGGCGCCCGGTCCGGCGTTACGGGCGAGGGGCCGGGGCGGGGCCCCAGCCACTCCTCCGTGAAGCGGGCGAACCGGATCTCGTCGCGCGCGTCGCGCTTGCCCGCTTCGTAGAGCAGGCCGGTGGTGACGTCGCCGCCGTCCGCGGAATCCTCGGCGCCGCGGCCTGCGGCAGGGCCCTCGGCGCCGGATCCCCCTGCACCGGGACCCTCCACGACGGCCATGTCGGAGTAGCCCGCCCAGTCGGCCGTGACGAGCCTGCCGTGCTCCACACCCTCCCAGGTGCGCCCCTGGTCGTAGGAGGAGCGGATCGTCATCGAGCGCCGCCGGTCGGGGTCGGCGGGCGAGGCGAAGAGCCAGCGCCCGGGGCGCGGCACGGCCACCGACCCCTGCACCATGGGCGTGTAGAGGTCGGGGACGGCCCGGAAGGGCCCGTCGAAGCGCATGCCCCCGTCGGGGCTGACGGCGGCGTCGCGGTTGCCCAGCTCGGTGCCGTCCTGTTCGCGCCCGCCCGCGTACACCGCGCCGTCGGACCGCTCGGCGAGCGTCAGCTCGGACGGCTTCTGCCCGTACGTGCCCTCGGGGGTGATCGGGTGGGTGTCCACCGCCCCCAGCCGCCAGTGCGCGCCGCCGTCGTCGCTGAGGGCGAGCGCCGCGTGGTTGGCGCGGACGGCGGTGCCGTCGTGGCTCTCGGCGTTGAGCCCGGCGACCAGGCGGCCGCGGTGCGGCCCGCGGGCGAGCTGGATGCCGTGGCCGGGGCCCGTGGCGTACCAGGAGTTCCAGCCGGGCGGCCGCAGGTCCCGGGTGAGGTCCTGCGGGGCGCTCCAGTGCGCGCCGTCGTCCTCGCTGTGCTGCAGGTGGGGCGTGCGGTCGCAGGGCACGTCGCAATTGCCGCCGCCCGGACGGCCCTTGTTGTACGTGGTGAGGAGCGTGATCCGGCCGCTGCGCGCGTCGACGACGGGGGCGGGGTTGCCGTGGGTGTCGCCGCGCCCCTCGTCCACCACCTGCAGCGGGCTCCAGGTGCGGCCGGCGTCGGCCGAGCGCTTGACCACGACGTCGATGTCGGTGGCGTCGCTGCAGTCGCCCTTCCGGCCTTCGGCGAAGGCGAGGATCGTGCCGTGGGCGGTCCTCACCAGCGCCGGGATGCGGAAGCAGGCGTAGACGCCGCCGTCGGCCTCCCGGCCGGCCCGGAACAGGACCTGCTCTTCGAACTCGAACGGGGCGGACCGGGTGCCCGTGGCACGGGCCTGCTGCGCCGCGACGGGTGGCAGGAGGAGGAACGAGCCCGCCAGCGCGGCGGCGGAGACCGCGTTCCTGACGGGGTGTCGGGGGACGGCGGGACCAGTACGACGGACGGCGACGACGACGCCATGAGGCCGAACGTAGGTCCCGTACGACTGTCGCACAAGGCGGACCCGGCCGATGAGCCCATACGGGTTCGCGCGGACCGCCAGTTTCGCGCGGACCGCCAGTTTCGCGCGGATCGCCGGTTCGCCCGGATCGTCAGTCCACGCGGATCGTCAGTTCACGCAGATCGTCAGTTCACGCGGGCCCCGGTTCGCGCGCATCCCCGGTTCACATCGGCCGCAGGACGACCTTGCCCAGGTTGACCCGCGCCTCGATGACCTCGTGCGCCTCCGCGGCGGCCTCCAGGGGCAGTTCGGCGTGCACCCGCGGGCGCAGCCGCCCGGCGGCGAACAGCTCCCACAGTTCCTGCCGCCACTGCTCCATCAGTTCCGGCCGGTCGCGGGCGATGAGCGCCATCTGGAAGCCCACCGCGGACTTCGCGCCGACGAGCAGGTCGTACGCCTCGATCGTGCCGCCGCCCGAGCTGTACGCCACGAGCCGGCCGCCGGGCGCGAGGGCGGCGACGGCGGGGGAGAGGAGGTCGCCGCCGACGGCGTCCAGGGCGATGTCGACCGGGCCGCCCCAGGCGTCCGGCTCCTCGCCGGCGAGGGCGTCGTACGTCACGACGTGGTCCGCGCCCAGCTCCCGCAGGAAGCCGGTCTTGGCCCGGGCCGTCGCGGTGCTGACGGCCGCCACGACCCGCCCGGCGCCGAGCTCCTTGACGAGCTGGACGGCGAGGTGGCCCGCGCCGCCCGCGGCGGCCGTCACCAGGACCGACTCACCCGCGGCGGGCCGGGCGGCCGCGTAGGCGCCGCGGGCCACCAGGCCGCAGCGGACCAGCGCCACGGCGTCCGTGGCGCTCGCGCCGCGGGGGACGGGCGAGGCCATCGCCGTGTTCAGCAGGGAGTAGTCGGCGTAGCCGTCGCCGAAGCACAGGCCGGTGACGCGGTCGCCGACGGCGAAGCCGGTGACGCCGGGGCCGGTGGCCACGACCTCCCCGGCGACCTCGCCGCCGAGGCTCGCGGGCAGCGGGAGGCCACCGCCGCGTACCTTCCGTACGACGGGCAGGGTGACGCCGACGGCTTCGGTGCGCAGCAGCAGTTCGCCGGGGCCGGGCCGGGGGATGTCGGCCTCCTCCAGCCGCAGGACTTCGGGACCGCCGTTCAGGTGATAGCGGACACGGCGCATGGGCGCGCACCTCCACGGGTGTCGTCGGGCTCCCCGACGGGTTTCGTTGGGAGCCCCAACGATAGGTCGAAATTCATGGGGATGTCCAACGTTTTTTATTGGGGCTGCCAACGGTTCCTTCGGTAGGGTCGCGCCATGACAGAGCCCCACGAGCCCGCGCTCGACCACATCCGCACCCTCCCCAGCTGGCTCCTCAACCGCGCCTCCGCGCGCGGCCGCCGGCTGCTGGGAGAGGCGTTCGCCCGCGAAGGCCTGCGCATGCCGCACCACGCCGTCCTCGCCGCCGTCGCCGACTCCGGCCCCGTCGCGCAGGCCGACCTCGGGCGGATGACCGGCTTCGACCCCAAGGACATGGTCGGCATCCTCAACGACCTGCAGCGGGCCGGGTTCGTCACCCGCACCCCCGACCCCGGCGACCGCCGCAAGAACGCCATCGCCCTCACCGCCGAGGGCCGCGGCTGCCTGCACCGGCTCGCCCGCCTGGGCGACGAGGCCAACCAGGCGCTGCTGGCCGCGCTGACGCCCGCGGAGCGGGAGCAGTTCACCGCGCTCCTCGCGCGCGTGGCGGAGGAGCGCGAGGAGGGGCCGGTGGGGTGACGAAGGGGCCGGTGGGGCAACGGAGGGTGTCGGGCCGGGGACGCGTGAACGGCCGTCAGCCCGCCGCCGTGGCCTCCTCCAGCACGATGCGCTGCTCACCCGCGTACACGTTCATCGACGCCCCGCGCAGGAAGCCCACCAGCGTCAGCCCCGTCTCCGCCGCGAGGTCCACGGCCAGCGACGAGGGCGCCGAGACCGCCGCGAGCGCCGGGATCCCGGCCATCACCGCCTTCTGCACCAGCTCGAACGAGGCCCGCCCGGAGACCATCAGCACCGTCCCGGACAGCGGCAGGAGGCCCTGCTGCAGCGCCCGTCCCACGATCTTGTCGACGGCGTTGTGCCGGCCCACGTCCTCGCGCGCGTCCAGCAGTTCGCCGTCCGCGGAGAACAGCGCCGCGGCGTGCAGCCCGCCCGTGCGGTCGAAGACCCGCTGCGCCTCCCGCAGCCGGCCGGGAAGGGAAGCCAGCAGCGCCGGCTCCAGCCGCATCGGCCCCGACGGCCCGTCCGACAGCGGGTGACGCGCCGTGGTCCGTACGGCCTCCAGGCTCGCCTTCCCGCACAGGCCGCACGAGGACGTCGTGTAGACGTTGCGCTCCAGGGTGACGTCGGGAACGGGCACGCCGGGCGCGAGACGGACATCGACGACGTTGTAGGTGTTGGAGCCGTCCTCCGTCGCCCCCGCGCAGTAGACGATGTTCGCCAGCTCTTCGGCGCTGCCGAGTACGCCTTCGCTCACCAGGAAGCCGGCCGCGAGCGCGAAGTCGTCGCCCGGCGTGCGCATGGTGATGGCCAGCGGCTTGCCGTTCAGCCGGATCTCCAGGGGCTCCTCGGCCACGAGCGTGTCCGGGCGGGCGCTGACCGCCCCGTCCCTGATGCGGATGACGCGGCGGCGTTCGGTGACCCGTCCCATGAGCGATCAGTCCCGGTGGTGGTGGGGTTGCTGGCCGCTCCATTGTGCCCGGGCGTGACGGGAGCTCATCGGTGGCCTTACCGGCGTGACGTGGGCCTCATCGGCGGCCGGGGCGGCTCCCCGCGGCCCGGGGGTGGCTACCGTTCCGTATGGCTACCGTCCGGTAGTGGACCGCCGACGTTCCCGCCCCTCCCGTCACGAGAGCGGAGATCAGCGATGGCATCCGACCGCACGCCTCCCGTACGCACAAGCCCTCCCTTACGTACGAGCCCTCCCTCGTCCCCCTCCGCAAGGCCCGCCGCCCCGCCCCTCGTGCTCAAGCCCGGCACCGAGTGGGCCGCCGCCTGGCAGCGCTGCCTGGCCGCCGCGCCCGAGGCGTTCCGCGACGACCGCGTCCTCAACCTCTGGGCCGGAGCCTGGCAGGCCGACGGCAGGCCGCTGCCCGCCACCACACCCGTCGACGGCACGCCCCTGCCCGGCCCGCCCCGCCTGGACGCGGCCGGTGCCCACCGGGCCGTCCGCGCCGCCGTGGACGCCCACCGGGCCTGGCGCCACGTGCCGCTCGCCGACCGCAAGGCGCGGGTCGCCGCCGCCCTCGACGCCCTGGACGCCCACCGCGACCTGCTGGCCCTTCTGCTGGTCTGGGAGATCGGCAAGCCCTGGCGCCTCGCCCGGGCGGACGTGGACCGCGCGGTCGACGGCGTCCGCTGGTACGTGGCGGAGATCGACCGCATGCTGCCCGGGCGCACCCCGCTGCCCGGCCCCGTCAGCAACATCGCCAGCTGGAACTACCCGATGAGCGTCCTCGCCCACGCCATGCTCGTCCAGGCGCTGGCCGGCAACGCCGTGATCGCCAAGACCCCCACCGACGGCGGCCTGGCCTGCCTGACGCTGGCCTCGGCGCTCGCCGCGCGCGAAGGCGTCCCCCTGACCCTCGTCAGCGGCAGCGGCGGCGAGCTGTCCGAGGCGCTCGTGCGCGCCCCCGGGATCGGCTGCGTGTCCTTCGTCGGCGGGCGGGACACCGGCGCTCGCGTCGCCACCGCCGTGGCCGACCTCGGCAAGCGCCACGTCCTCGAACAAGAGGGCCTCAACACCTGGGGCGTGTGGGACTTCACGGACTGGACGGCGTTCGGCGCGCGGATCCGCAAGACCTTCGAGTACGCCAAGCAGCGCTGCACGGCCTACCCGCGGTTCGTCGTGCAGCGGGAAGCCTTCGCGGACTTCCTCGCGGTCTACCTCCCCGCGGTGCGGGACGTCTCCTTCGGTCACCCGCTCGCAGTGCGGGCGCCCGGCGACGACCTCCCCGAGCTCGACTTCGGGCCCCTGATCACCGCCGCCAAGGCGCAGGAGCTGACCGGGCAGGTGGACGAGGCCGTCCGCAGGGGCGCCGTACCGCTGCACCGCGGGCGCCTGGCCGAGGGCCGCTTCCTGCCGGGCCAGGACACCGGCGCGTACGTCCCGCCCATCGCGCTGCTGAGCCCGCCGCCCTCCTCCCCCTTGCACCACGCCGAACCCTTCGGCCCCGTCGACACCGTCGTCCCGGTCGACACCGAGGCCGAGCTGCTCGCCGCCATGAACGCCAGCAACGGCGCGCTCGTCGCCGCCCTGTCCTGCGACGACGAGGCGGTCTTCGCGCGCCTGGCCCCGCAGATACGGGCGTTCAAGGTCGGCCGCAACGGCCCCCGCTCGCGCGGCGACCGCGAGGAGCTCTTCGGCGGCTTCGGGGCGTCGTGGCGCGGCGCCTTCGTCGGCGGCGAACTGCTCGTGCGCGCGGTGACGGAGGGCCCGCCCGGCGAACGGCTCCCGGGGAACTTCCCGGACTACCACCTGATGCCGTGAGGCCCGGGGCGGCGCGCGCCCTGCACGCACCGTGACGCGGTGAGAGCCGGGGCCGTCGCGGTGCGCCCGCGGCGGCCCTGCCCGATCCCGCCCCGATCCCCCTAGCCGATTCCCTGCCGGTCCGGCAGCAGCGCGAACTCCCGGTCCGCCGCGTCCGCCGCCGTACGCGCCACGGCGTGCTCCAGCAGCGCGCGGTGCCGCTCCAGCGGCGGGCGCCGGTCCGCCAGGACCAGCCACCAGAGGTCCTCCAGGGCCGCCATCATTCGCCGGGTCACCTGCGGGCTGCCGGTCGCACAGCCGCGGATCTCCGCGAACCCCAGGTCGACGAGGTCCGCCCAGCCGGGCACGTCCTGCACCAGGCGCACCGCCCCCTTGTGGTCGCAGTGGTGCAGCGCCCCCAGCGGGCGGCGGGCCACGGCCGCGAGGAACTGGGTGATCCGGTCCAGGCACTGCACGGCCGTCGTCGGATCGTTCACCGCGGGGGACAGGGCCCGCTGCGCGATGTCCGACAGCTGGCGCAGCCCGAACCCCAGGTCCTGGTGGAAGGTCCGCTCCACCCCCACCGTCACGGTGTACCGCAGCGCGCGGGGCGGGGGTGCGGCTCCGCCGTGCACCGCCAGGACCGGCGTCCCGGGCACCACGAAGTCCCCGATCCGCGGGATCAGCCGCAGGACGACGCCGTGCCGCCGTGCCACCCGCACCAGCCGCGCGACGTTCACGTCCCGCAGCACCCCGGCGCGGCCCGTGTGCGCGACCTCCGCGCCCGGCTCCGCGAGCACGGGCCGCTCGTCCTCCGCGACACCGTGCCTGCCCAGCACCCGCAGGGACTCCCGCGTGATCCGGTCGATCACGTGACTCACCCGCATCAGCCGCAGCGTGGAGTTCACGTAGGCGACGAACAGGCCCAGGCTCACCAGCACCAGCCCGACGCACACGATGCCGGAGACGACGGGGACGGTGGAGACCGTGCGGGGGTCCGCCTCGCCCTCGTAGGAGGCCTGCACCAGCAGCGCGAACAGGAACGTCGCCAGGAAGACCGCGAAGGTGCACTTGGTGATCCGGCTGCGGACGTACAGGCGCACCACGCGCGGGGAGAACTGCCCGCCGGCCATCTGCAGCGCGACCAGGGAGATCGAGAAGACCACGCCGATGAAGGTCAGCATCGCCGAGCCGACGGTGGTGATGATCGTCTTGGCGTCGTCGGCGATCCCGGTCAGGGACTCGACGGTCGCGTAGTCCCCCTCGGCCTGCAGCGCCCCGATGAGGAGCCGGTCCACCTCCAGCACCCCGGCGGCCAGCGCCGCGGCCCCGACGAGCCCCGCGGTGGGCGCGAACCAGAAGGTGTCCCGCAGGTGCTCCCGCAGCGGCGACAGGGCCCGCGGCCGCCGCCGCGCACCCACCACCGCCCGGGCTTGGCCCGTATTGCCCATAAAGGGACCTTATGCCCGGGCCGGATACCCAGGTGAAAGGCACTCCGAAACCTTGGTATTGTTATCCATGTCGCCGCGGGGAAAACCCCGCGAAGACGACACCCGGTCCGGGTGGCGGAATGGCAGACGCGCTAGCTTGAGGTGCTAGTGCCCTTTATCGGGCGTGGGGGTTCAAGTCCCCCCTCGGACACCAGTAAAAACCCCAGTTGATCTGGGGTTTTTCTGTTTTTCCGGACGGCCCTCGTCGCGGCCCTTCAGCCCGAAACGGTCTGGCCGTCGAAGATGCCGCCGACGCAGACCCTCACGGTGGGTGAGATCCGCACTACCGTCCCGCCACCCAGCATGCATTGGTTGGCCGTGACGGATGCGGGTGCGGCCGCGGCCGGTCCCGCGAGGGCCGCCAGGGGGAAACCGAGAAGAGCCGTGGAAACAGCGATAGCGATACCACGCATGTCGACTCCATCAGCCGGGGAGCGGGGTGGACCCGGCTCCGGGGAGGCTTGTGAAGCCGTTGTCTCACCCTCGCTGCTCTCGGTCCATGCTCGTTGACCGGCCCCCCTCGTGTGAGTGAAGGCGTTCACTCGGTCGGAGTAGCTCGCCGTGGATCGGGTCGGGTGTCGGCAGCCACGTGCCTGCGCGGCAGGGGGCCCGCCCGGGCGGGTAATATGGTACGAAGCGCTCCTCTTCGGGGCGCTTCCGCAGGTCATCCTTGGACACCACCGAAACCCCAGCCGGGCTGGGGTTTTTCCGTGTGCCCTGAACTATCAGAGATCCACGAGGCATGAACGTTTCCACCACCGGGCGCGCCGAGCGCGCCGCAGGTGACCGGTCCGCCGCTGATGTGACGGGCCGCCGTCCCGTCCGGGTGGGCGTGCTGGTCGCCGCGCTGCTCACGGCCTGCGTCGCCTTCCAGCTCAACGCCAGCATGCTCAGCCCCGCGCTGAAGAGCATCGAGGACAGCCTGGGCGCCGACTCCGCCGAGATCGGGCTCACGCAGACCGCGTTCTTCACGTCGGCCGCCCTCTTCTCGCTCTTCCTGCCGCGGCTCGGCGACGTGATCGGACGCCGCAAGGTCCTGGCGGGCATGCTGGCCCTGATGGCCGTCGGCTGCGTGGTCGCGGCGCTGGCGGAGAGCGTGCCCGTGCTGTTCGCCGGGCGGATCCTGCAGGGCGCGTCCGGGCCCACCGTGCCCCTGTGCCTGATCATGCTGCGGGTGGAGGTGACCGAGCCGAAGCGCTACGGCACGCTGCTCGGTGTGATCACGGCCGTCAACGGCGGCGTCGCCGGTGTGGACTCCCTCGCGGGCGGCTTCCTCGCGGACAACCACGGTTTCCAGGCGGTCTTCTGGGCGATGGCCGTCGTGGCCGTCCTCGCCACCGTCCTGGTCGCCACCCTGACCCGCGAGTCGAAGGTCGTGGCCGCCGACCGGATGGACTGGCCGGGCGTGGCCCTGCTCGTCGTCTCCGTCGGCTCGCTGCTCATCGCGCTCAACGAGGCGGGCAAGCTGGGCGCCGCCCGCTGGCCGGTGGTCGCCGCGCTGACGGTCGTGGCCGCCGTCGCGTTCGCCCTGTTCTGGCGCACCGAGGACCGCAGCGCCCACCCGCTGGTGGCCACCCGCCACCTCAAGCAGCGCGGGACCTGGGCCACCCTGCTGACCACGACGCTCACCATGACCGGCGTCTTCGCCGTGATGAACGGCCTCATTCCCTCCCTCGCCCAGGACGCGCAGGCGGGCCTGGGGATGTCCGCCGAGGCTTCCGCGTGGTGGACGCTCACCCCCTACGCCCTCGCGGGCCTCGCCATGGGCCCGGTGGCCGGTCGTCTCGCCGCCACCTTCGGCTACGGGCGCGTCCTGCGGCTGGGTCTCGTCGGGTCGGCGGCGTCCGTCGTCCTGATGATCCTCACCGTCCCGGCGGACTCGCGCGTCCTGCTGCTGGTGGCCTCGCTGCTGGTCGGCATCACCTACGCGGGCGTGGCGAACATCGTGCTCAACGGCCTGGGCATCGTCCTGTCGCCCAAGGAGAACCCGGGCTTCCTGCCGGGCCTCAACGCGGGGGCGTTCAACCTCGGTGCGGGCCTGAGCTTCGCCCTGCTGTACGCGGTGAAGACCGCCGTGCAGCCGTCCGACCCGGCCTCGTCCACCGGCTACACCGCCGGCATGATCGCCGGCGTCGTCATCCTGGCCGCCGCCCTGGCGGCGTCCTTCCTGATCCCCAAGCCGGTGACGGCGGAGGCCCAGAGCTGACACCCGGTCGCCCTCGGCGGAGAACCCCGGCTTCCGAGCCGGGGTTCTCCGCATTCCGGACGGCGTGCGAGGGCGGGCCGCCGTCCGGCGCCGGTCGGGCTCGGCCGGGCCCGGCACCGCCGGCCGGCCCGCGCCCGCCGTGGCCCGTCGTCGCTGCCGCCCGGCCCCGCGGTAAGACCCGGCCCCGCGGTAAGACCCGGCCCCGCGGGTGAGACCCGCCCCCACGGGAGCCGGCGGAACTCAGCGCCCCCTGCTCGCCGGGGCCACCGGGGCGCCGTTGCCGTTCGCGGCGGCCTTCGCCGCCCGGCGGCCGTTCGCCGCGGGCTTCGGCGCCGCCACGGCCCCAGGGGTCTCGGCGGCAGCCGCCTCCGCCGTCTCCGCGCTCTCCGCGGGCCCCGGAGTCTTCGCCGCCTTCGACTGCGCCGCCTCCTGGATCAGCCGTGACCGCATGGCCAGGTACTTCGCGTTCAGCTCGTCGACGGGGATGAACTTGCTGACGCCGCCCTCGCTGATCTTCGGCTCCTGGCGCTCCATGATGCGGACGTCCTGGACGTCCTGGATCCACTTCTCCATGTAGAGGGAGGCCCGGGGCAGGATGCGCCGCAGCCGCTCGGAGCGGAGGAACGGCTTGACCGTCGGGTACTCGTACCAGCGCAGGATGTGCTCGGTGTGCCCGTCGTCGACGGGGACGAGCCACGACGTCGCCTCGAACTGCTCGGTCTGGACGTGCACCTGGCAGGGGAAGGTGAACGTGATGACGTAGTGCGTCGTGTTGGAGGGGTCGGCCTCCTCCTGGTGGTCGAAGGAGTAGCGCAGCGTCAGCCCGTCCGCCTCGGTCTCCAGCTTGTGGTTGACGATCTTCGTCGCTGCGAGGTAGCGCTCCTTGCCGTCGAGGCCGAGCTTGCGCGCCGTTCCGTAGAGGAAGAGGTAGTCGATGTAGTTGAACCAGTGATCACGGTGGACGTACGTGATGTGGTAGAACTCGAGCAGGCTTTCGATGTAGCGGGTGTAGTGGACCGGGCGGGTCCAGTGCAGGGTCGAGTGGACCTTGGGGTTGCCGGCCACGACCGGTGCGATCCCGAGGTCCGGCAGGTCGGCCGCGGCCCGCTCCTCGCCCCACCACAGCCACACCAGGCCGTGGGCTTCGCGGACCGGGTGGGTGGGCACCCGCAGCGAGCGGGGTATTCGGGCCCCGGAGCCCATCGCGGGCACGGCCTTGCACGCGCCGTCGGGCCCGTAGCGGAAGCCGTGGTACGGGCATTCGACGGAGTTGCCCTTCATCCGGCCGTCGGCGAGGTTCGCGCCCTTGTGGGGGCACCGCGCGCCCTGGCAGACGAGGTTGCCGTCGAGGTCGCGCCACAGGACCAGCTCCTGGCCCATGCGGCGCAACCCCGTGGGTTTGTCGTTGCGCACCTCCTCGGCCGGGAGCACCGGATACCACTGGTTGGGGATCATGTCGTTCTCTCCTCGGTTCTCCTCGGTTCTCCTGCGGTTTCTGCTCGGGACGGGGGCTCAGCCCTCGACGACCTCCACCGTCCCCGTGTCGCCGTCGACCATGACCATGTCGCCGGTGCTGATGCTCTGCGTCGCGTACTTGGTGTTCACCACCGAGGGCACGTGGAACTCGCGGGAGACGATCGAGCTGTGCGACAGCATGGAGCCGACGTCGGTGACGACGCCGCCGGCGATGGCGAACAGCGGTGTCCACGACGCGTCGGTGTAGCGGGTCACGAGGATCTCGCCGGGCTCGAACTCGTCGGCCTGCCAGGTGAGGTCCTCCACGATGCGGGCGCGGCCGACGACCCGCCCGGGGCTCGCGCCCAGCCCGCTGAGCCGGGCCCCGTCGGGAGCGGGCCGCACGGCCTGGGTGATGTCGTGCTCGCCGATGAAGGTCAGGGGCGGCTCCGGCAGCCGCTTGCGGTACTCGTGCAGGCGCCGGGCCTCGTCGATCCGCTCCCGGGGGAAGGCCGCCGCCTCGTCGGCCCCGCCCGCGAGGTAGGCCCGCACGTCCTCGAAGGCGAGGTGGGCGACCTCCTCCAGGGAGTGCAGGACGCCCGCCTCCACCAGCCGCCGGCCGACCTCGTACACCACGTTCCGCACCAGCCAGATCGAGGTGATCATCGACATCCGGGTGGTCTCACGCAGCTCGCTGCACAGCGCGTACAGCGAGATGACCGTCTCGATCACCTTGCGCTGCGGCAGCGAGAGCTTCTTGAGGACCTCCCGCGAGTCGTCGTGGTAGCCGCTGCTGCGCCTGAGGATGTCGTCGGCGGAGAAGCCGTCGGAGGCGTAGCGCCGGATCATCCGGAAGATGTACGACGGGTCGTCGATCCACCGCGGGTGGGTGAGCTCCATCTCCTGGTGGCCGCGGGTGCCGTTGGCGCGCAGGAACGGCTCCATGTGCCGCTCCCAGAAGACGGCGCCCTCGTCGTCCGCGCGCAGCGTCTCCTCGACGGACTCCAGAGGCTGCTCGTTGATGATCCGCAGGACCCGGGGGCGGTCCTTGGCGGCCTGGGCGACGGCCCAGATCTCCTTCGCGGACTCGACCGTCCGCAGGCTCGACATGTCGGTCTTGATGCGGTTCTGCAGGTTCTCGCCCTCCGCGCCGAGCCACGCCCGGCACAGCTCGGTGAGGATCCCGTAGAACCCGAAGGCGTTGATGTAGTACGGCATGTAGCCCACGTGGCTGTCGTGGAAGTAGCCGAGGTTGCGGGTGAGTTCGGCGTGCAGCTCGCGGCGGCTCATGCGCGAGAGGTCCAGCCGCCGGGCGCGGTCGAACTCGTAGAGCCGGGAGGCGACCATCTCCTTGGACCGCGACGTCATCCGCACCGCCTCGGCGGCGGTGCAGCGCAGCCAGTGCGCCGTGGACAGCACGTCCTCCACGCCGCCGGGGAACGTCCCGAAGGGGTTCGCGTAGTCGGCGAGGGCCCCTCCTTCCCCTCCCTCGACGTCTTCGCCGACGAACCGCTTGGTGAAGTGGCGCTGGTCGCGCGTGGGCAGGGCCTGGCCGAGCAGGTAGGCGCTGTAGGAGATGTTGAGGTAGATGTGGCCCTGGTAGTAGCCCATGTGCAGGTCGGCGTCGCCGGTGTCGCGCACGCCGAGGGCCGCGGCGCAGTCCAGGTGGACGTTCTCCTGGTAGTAGCGCGCGAAGCTCAGGCCCAGCGGCGTCATCAGGCCGACGAAGATCTCGCCGATGTCCATGCGCGACCACAGGGTGCCCTTCTGCACGGGCTCCGGCTGCTCGGTCACGTACGGGCTGAGCGCCCCGGCGCGCGCGGCGGTGTCGGCGGGGGCCGGCCCGGTGGTGATCGGGCGGGTCTGGAAGAGGTGGAACGCGCCGTCGCGCAGGCCCCATTCGACGTCCTGCTCGCTGCCGTAGTGCTCGCGCACCCGCAGCCCGAGCCGCGCGAGCTCGGCGAGCTGCGCGTGGTCCAGGCAGGGGACGTTGCGGTCGGCGGCGTCGACCTTCGTCATGCCGATCTTCCCCGGTGCCAGCGGCGCCCACTTGGCCACCTTGTAGCGCACCCGCTCCTCGACGACCTCCAGGCTGCCGTCGTCGACGACGAACAGGTCGCTGGAGACCCGCCCGGACACCAGCCCCTCGCCCAGCCCCTGGCACGCCTCGACCACCACGCGGTGCGGCCGGGCGCTGACGGGGTCGACGGTGAACAGCACGCCGCTGACGTCGCAGTGGATCATCTCCTGGACGACGACGGCCATCGCCCCGGCCGTCGCGCCGTCGCGGTAGGCCGTGGCCCGGGCCGACCACAGCGACGCCCAGCACTGCCGCACGGCGTCCAGCAGCGCCGCGTCCCCCGCGACGTCGAGCACGGTGTCGTGCTGGCCGGCGAAGGAGCGCGCCGCCGAGTCCTCCTTGAGCGCCGAGGAGCGCACGGCCACCCGCGGCCGGCCGAGCTTCTCGTAGGCGGCCAGGATCTCGTCGGCGATCGGGGCGGGGATGCGGGTCGCGAGGATCAGCTCGCGGACCGTCCCGCCGTCGGTGCCCTCGATCTTGCCGGCCAGGCCGGTGTCGGCGAGGTAGCGGGTGAAGAGCGCTGTGGTCAGGCAGAAGGCGGGCGGCACCGGCAGCCCCGCCGCGATCATGTCGGCGAGCCGGGCCGCCTTGCCGCCGAGGACGGCGGGGTCGGCCTGCCCGGGGCCGCCGAGCTCGACGACGTCGCCGGTCGGCGCTGCGAGGGTGGCGGTGTCTTGGGGACGGGTTGCCATGTTGGGGCTCTCCTGGACGCTCGGGCCTGCGCGGGGGACTACTTGCTGGTGGCCGTGAAGGCGCGGAACTGCTCGCCCGGGACGGGCCGGGCCGACTCGACGCCGGTGAACCCCGCCCGCTCCAGCTGCGCGACGAGCCCGTCCTCGCGGGGCAGCGGGCCGCCGAAGTCGGCGTAGGCGAACCAGAGGCTGAGGACGTCCAGGCCGATGTTGCCGCCCTGGCAGGCCGTGGTGAGCAGGATCCTGCCGCCGGGCGCGAGCAGCGAGCGGGCCCGCTCCAGCGCCGCCACGCGCTCGTCCTCGGCGAAGTAGTAGATGTTGTTGTGCATCGTCACGAGGTCGAACTGCGGCTGCAGGTCGAGGGTGCGCAGGTCGCCCCGCCGGGTCTCGACGCGGTCGGAGAGCCCCCACTCGGCCATGTTCTTGGACGCGGTGTCCGCGACCTCCTGCTGCATGTCGATCGCGAGGGCCGACAGCCGCGGGTTGAGCCGCGCCGCGTGCCGCACGTGCACGCCGCTGCCGCAGCCGACCTCCAGCATCCGCACCGGGGCGTCGCGGTCGAGGGTGCGCGCGATCGCCGCCTCCACGAACGGCTCGATCACCCGCGTGGAGCGGGCGATGACCAGCCCGTCCTGGTCGCCCAGCGAGAAGCGCTCCCCGGTCGCCGCCATCCGCGGGCCGCCGAGCAGCACCGGCACGTGGAAGCGCAGCACCTCCTCCAGGGCCGCGGCCAGGGCGTCGTTGCCCGCTCGGGCGAGCGTCCGGGCGGCGATGCCCTTGAGCCGGTAGCAGCCCTCGCGCTTGTCCAGCTCGCCGAGCCGCACCCCGACCTCCAGCCAGGCCCGCAGCCGCTGCTTGTCCTGCGCGGCGCCCAGCTTGTCGGCCAGCGACTCCAGGTCGCAGGGGCGCACGGCCAGCCAGCCGAGGACGCCGGAGCCCGCCGCGGAGGCGAGGAACGCCGCCCGGTAGACGGGCGTGATGAACCCCTTGGACACCGCGAGCAGCAGGGGCATCCGCCAGTTGCCGACGATCCGCACCGCGTTCAGGGCGTCGCCGAGCGGCTCCCCCACGCGGTTCCCGACACTCTTGACCAGGCTCAGTACGTCCATGAGGGTTCCCTTTGCTCGGACGGGGCCGCGGGGGCCCCGGCTGGGGTCGACAGGGCCGCCGCGGGGCGGGGCAGCCGGGCGAGTTCACCGCGCAGCTCCCGCAGCAGCCGCTCCCGCGCCGGGCCGCCGGCGGTGAGGAAGAAGTGGTCGCCGTGCACGTGGTGGCGCAGGAACGAACTCGCCGTGTACGCGCGCCACGCCTCCACCTCGGCTGCCTCCGCGACCGGGTCGTCGCTCGCGGAGAACGCCGTCATCGGGCAGCCCAGCGGACGGCGCGGCCGCCACCGGTAGTCGTTGCAGACCCGCAGGTCCGCCCGGAGGACCGGCAGCCTCCGCGCGAGATAGGCGTCGTTGAGCGGCGCCCGGTCGCCGTCGCCGAGCGCCCCGATGCCGGCCGCGAACCGGCGCAGCCCGGCGTCGGGCAGCAGGTGCTCGGTGCGGTCCCCGTACAAGTGGGGCGCCCGGCTGCCGGAGACGAACAGGTGGCGCGGCCCGGGCTCCCCGCGCTCCCGCAGCGCGCAGCCGACTTCGTAGGCCAGCAGCGCGCCCATGCTGTGCCCGAAGAACGCGTAGTCGCGGGTCAGGCCCCGGCGCACCAGCTCGTCGGCGAGATCCGCCACGAGCGGCCCGGCGGACGTGTACGGCTCCTCGCGCATCCGCAGGCCGCGGCCGGGCAGCTGTACGGCCACGACCTCCCTGCCCAGGCGCTCGCGCCAGTCGCGGTAGACGGAGGCCGTGCCGCCCGCGTACGGGAAGCAGACCAGCAGCGTCCCCGCGCCGGTGGCGGGCGGCGGAGCGCCGAAGCGCGGGAACCACAGGGCGTCCCGGGGAAGGGCGGTGACGAGCGGCTCAGCGGGCGACATGCTTGCGTCCCTCCGCCGAGTCCAGCCACGCCACGGTGCGCCGCATGCCCTCCTCGAAGCCCACCGGGCTCTTGAAGCCGAACTCCTCCTGCGCGCGCTCGATCCCGTACGACTGGTCGCGGTCGAAGAGGTGCACCGCGTGGCGGGTGAGGACCGGCCGCGCCGTGATACCGAAGGCGCCGTACAGCTTCTCCGAGACGGTCGCCACGAGGGTGGCCACCGGCGTGGGCAGGCTGAGCTTCGGCGGCGGCGCGCCCAGGCCGCGGGCGAGCGCCTCGATGTACTCGCGCCACGTCGTCGTCTCCGGGTCGCGCAGGTTGTACGCGCGGCCCGCCGTCGCCTCCGACGCGCACGCGTCGATCATGGCGTCGACGGCGTTGCCCACGTACAGCAGCCCGGCCGGGACGCGGCCCTGGCGGATGTAGACCATCTGCTTGCGCAGCAGCAGGTCCGCGATCTCGATGACGAAGTCCTTGCTGCCGGGCCCGTAGACGGACACCGGGCGGATCACCGTCACCGGCACCCCGGTGCGCTCGGCGGCCTCGCGCACCGCCCGCTCGCCCAGCAGCTTGCTGCGGTTGTACGGCAGGCCGGTGTCGCGGGGCTCGGTGCGCTCGTCGCACGGACGTACGGGATAGCCGTAGACGTCGGTGGTGCTGACGTGCAGCACCCGCTGGACCGTGCCCGCGTGGGCCGCGGCCTCGACGACGTTGGCCGCGCCGGTGACGTTGATGCGCCGGAAGTCCTCCCAGGCGCCCCAGTCCGCCGACATCCCGGCGCAGTGGTACACCTGCCGCACCCCGGCCGTGGCCCGGTGCAGGCTCGCGAGGTCGTTCAGGTCGCCGGTAACGGCGTCGGCCTCCGAGCCCGCGAACCCCGACCGGTCGCTGCCCTCCCGGACGAGCACGCGCACCCGGTGGCCGCGCTCGGCCAGGCGGCGGACGAGGTGCCCGCCGATGAACCCGCTCGCCCCGGTGACCAGGACGTCCGGCTGCCCGCCGGGGCCGGATGTTTCCGTGTTCTGCGTCGACATGGGATCACACCAGAAGGTCGAGGGCGGTTTCGAGGTCGACCTCGGTGTGGTCGACGTTGACGAAGAAGCGCAGCCGGCACCTGTCGCGCTCGACGGCCGGATAGCCGATGGGCATGACGTTGACGCCCTGCTCCAGCAGGGAGTTCGACAGGGCCATCGTCTTCTCCCAGTCGCCGGTGATGACCGGGATGACGGCGGACGCCCGGGAGACCCCGATGTCCAGGCCGCGCGCGCGGGCCCCGGCGCGGAAGAAGTCCGACAGCTCGCGCAGCCGGGCCACGCGCTGCGGCTCCTTGCGGACGACCCGGATCGCCTCCAGGGCCGCCGCCGCGTTCGCCGGCGAGATGCCGGTGCTGAAGATGTGCAGGGGAGCGGTGAAGCGCAGGTACTCCACGATCGGCTCGCGGGCCGCGATGTAGCCGCCGAGGCTGCCGATCGCCTTGCTGAGCGTGCCCATCCACAGGTCCACGTCGGCCCGGTCGACGGGGAAGTGCTCGCCGATGCCGCGCCCGGTCTCCCCGAGCACGCCCACCGAGTGCGCCTCGTCGATCATCAGCATCGCGCCGTGGCGCCGCTTGACCTCGACGAACCGGGGCAGGTCCGGGATGTCGCCGTCCTGGCTGTAGGCACCCTCGATCACCACGAGCGCCCGCCGGTGCCGGCCGCGCAGCGCGGTCAGGATCCGGTCCAGGGCCTCCCAGTCGTTGTGCGGGAACGGCCGCCGCCGCGCGCCGGAGAGCACGCAGCCGCGCACGGTGGAGTCGTGGCTCCACTCGTCGTGGACGATGAGGTCCTCCGGCCCGAACAGGTGCCCCACCGTGGCCACGTTGGTGGCGTGGCCGCCCGCGAAGACGATCGCCGCCTCCGTGCCGAGGAACGAGGCGATCTCGGCGTCGAGCTCGTGGTGCAGCGGCGTCTCGCCGAAGAGCAGCGGGGTCGCCGACGCCGACGTGCCGTACTGGTCGATGGCCTCCTTCGCGGCCTGGCGCACCTGCGGATGGCCCGAGAGCGCCAGGTAGTTGAAGGCGGCGAAGTTCACGACCTTGCGGCCGCCGATCGTGGCCTCCGCGGAGTTGAAGCCCTCGTGCGAGCGGCCGTACGGGTTCGCGCCGCCGGAACGGGCCTGCCGCAGCCGCCCCTGGAGCTCGGCGTACTCCGCCCACTCCTCGAACGCGTACTCCTGCTTCACCGCCGGCCGCGCGGGCCGCGGCACCACGGGCGGAACGGCCTGCGCCGGAGAGGGGGAGGGGGAGGGGACGGCGACGGGGGCCTGCGGAACGGGTCCGCCGCCGTCGCCCAGGCGGTCCACCAGGTCCCGTACCGTCGGGTCCTCGGGAAGGTCACGGTGCAAGTCGTCCATCCGATCGGGGAATTGGGCGGCGATGCTGCGCTGCAGATCGGTCCGCATCAGCGAGTCGAACCCCAGGTCCACGCCCAGGCGGGCGTACGGCGGGATCTGATCGGCGGGGAAGCCGCAGATCCGCGCGATGTGGCCGAGGACGCTGCCCTCGACGCCCGCGCCGGCGGCCGCCGGGACGTACGGTTCCCGCGGCGCGGGAGACGGCGCGGCGGACGGCGTGGAGGTCGGTGCGGCGGCGGTGGGCAGGGCGGGGCCCGTCAGTGCCGATCGCCGCGCCTGCTCCGCGGGGGCCGTGAACCAGTACGACTCCCGCTCGAAGACCGCGTGCGGCACGGGGACGTGCCGCGGCGGGTCCTGGCCGTCGAGCGCGGCCCAGTCCACGGCGCCGCCCGCGCAGTGCAGCCGGCCCAGCGACTGCAGGAGCGATTCCCACGCGTCGCCGCCGCGCCGCAGCGTCGGCAGCCACAGCGGTGCCGGGACGTCCGCCGTGCCGGGCTCGGCAGCGGTCATGGACCGGCCCAGGTTGAGGAGCGTCGGATGCGGGCCGACCTCCACGAACGCGTCGCAGCCGAGACGGCGCAGCGTTGCGAAGCCGTCCGCGAAGCGCACCGTGCCGAGCATGTGCGCGCGCCAGTAAGCGGCGTCGGGGCGGCCGGTGAGCTCGCCCGTCGCGTCGGAGACCCACGGCACGGCGGGCTCCGCGAAGGCGATCCGCCCGGCCGCCTCCAGCAGCGGCCGCGCCGCGCCCGCCATCAGCGGCGAGTGGAAGGCGTGCGAGACGACCAGCGGCCGTACGGTCACGCCGCGCCCGCGCAGGGCCTCGCCCGCCGCGGCGATCTCGGCGGCCTCGCCCGACAGCACCAGGTGGTCACCGGTGTTGACCGCGGCGACCGCGACCGAAGCGAAGCCCTCCGCCACCGTACGGACCGCGGCCGCGTCGCCGACGCACGCGATCATCGCGCCGTCGCCGGGCTGCGCGTCCATCAGCCGCCCGCGCTCCGCCGCCAGGACCAGCGCGTCCTCCACAGACACCGCACCGGCCACGGCCGCCGCCGCGATCGCGCCCGCGCTGTGCCCCAGCACGGCCGCCGGGCGCACGCCCAGCGACGTCCACACCCCGGCCAGCGCGATCTCCAGCGCGACCAGGGCCGCCTGGCAGTAGCGCGTGCTGCGCAGCTGCGCAGCCCCCTCCTCGTCGAGGAGCAGCCGGGTCAGCGGCGTCCCGAGCAGCGGCCGCAGCACCGCGTCCGCGCGGTCGAGCGTGCCCGTGAACGCCTCGTGCGCGCCGTACAACTCCTTCGCCATGCCCGTGTACTGGGTGCCCTGACCGCTGAAGAGGAACGCCACCTTCGGCTCAGGCCGGCCCGGCACGTGGCCGCGGACAGCCGCCGTCGAGGGGCGCTCGCGCACCAGGTCCTCCAGCGCGGCGTCCAGATCGGCCGCCGACGCGCCGGTGAGCACGGCGCGGTGCGCCAAGTGCGCGCGCCCGGTGTTCGCCGAGCGGCACACCGCCCGCAGGTCCGCCTCCGGGTGCGCCGCCAGATACGTGCGGTAGTGACGTGCGAGCGTGGCCAGGGCGGTCGGCGTGTGCCCCGACAGGCACAGCGCGTGCCGCGGGCGCGGAGATCCCCCGGCCGGGGCGGCGGGCGTCGCCTCGGGCGGCGCTTCGAGGACGACGTGCGCGTTGGCGCCGCCGAACCCGAACGAGCTCACCCCGGCGCGCGCCGCGTCCCGCACCGGGAGCGCGCGCCGCTCCGTGGCCACCTCCAGGCCCGCGCCCTCCCGGTCCAGGCCCCGGTTCGGCGTGGTCAGGTGCAGCGAGGCCGGCACCTGGCGGTACTTGGCGACCAGGGCCGCCTTGATGAGCCCGGCGATCCCCGCGGCCGCCTCCAGGTGACCGATGTTCGTCTTCACCGAGCCCACCAGGCACGGTTCCCGCGCGGCCCGCCCCTGCCCGTACACGCCCGCCAGCGCCTCCCACTCGACGGGGTCGCCGAGCGCCGTGCCCGTGCCGTGCGCCTCGACGTAGCCCACCGCGGAGGCCTCCAGGCCCGCCTGGGCCAGGGCCCGCGCCATCACCGTGCGCTGCGCCGACCCCTTCGGGGCCGTCAGGCCGTTGCTGCGCCCGCCGTGGCCCACGGCGGAGCCGCGGATCACCGCGTGGACGCGGTCGCCGTCGGCCAGCGCCGCGGACAGCGGCTTGAGCAGGACCAGGCCGACGCCCTCGCCGCGCACGTAGCCGTCGGCCGCGTCGTCGAAGGTCCGGCAGCGCCCGTCCGCGGAGAGCATCCCGCCCTGCGCGAACGCCACCGACAGCCCCGGCGTGATCATGAGGTTCACCCCGCCCGCGAGCGCCGTGCGGCACTCGCCGGCCCGCAGGCTCTGGCACGCCATGTGCACGGCGGCCAGGGAGGACGAGCACGCGGTGTCCACGGCGAGGCTGGGGCCCGCCAGGTCGAAGTGGTACGAGAGCCGGTTCGCCGCCACCGACTGGGCGTTGCCGGTCGCCGAATAGACGTCGACCGCCTCCAGGTGCGGCATCTGCAGCTCGGCGTAGTCGTGGCTGCTGATGCCGACGAAGACGCCGGTGTCGCTGCCCGCCAGGCGCGCGGGCGGGACGTGCGCGTCCTCGAAGGCCTGCCAGGCGACCTCCAGCAGCAGCCGCTGCTGCGGGTCCATGCGCGCGGCCTCGCGCGCCGAGATCCCGAAGAAGCGGGCGTCGAAGGCGTCCACGCGGTCCAGGAAACCGCCGTGGCGGGGGGCGTCGACGAGTGCCGGGTCCCAGCGGTCGCGCGGCACCTCGCCGACGGCGTCGCGGCCGTCCAGCAGCAGGCGCCAGTAGCTGTCCACGTCCGGGGCGCCCGGGAAGCGGCAGCCCATGCCGACGATCGCGACGGGCTCGCCGGGGGCGGGTGCCGCCGGGGCGGCCGTCGTCCGGGGACGCTCCTGCGTGCCCAGGCGGGCCGCCACCGCGCGGACGGAGGGATGGTCGAAGACCAGGCCCGCCGGCAGCTCGCGCCCCAGCCAGGCGCCCAGCTCACCGGCAACGGCCACCGCCTGCCGGGAGTCGAGCCCGAGAGAGGTGAACGGCAGGTCCCGGTCGATCGCAGAGGCCCGCAATCCGAGCCGCCTCGCGATCCGCGCGACGAGCCACGCCTCGACATCGGCGGCGCCGGGCGCGCCGCCGGGTGCGCCTTCGCCGGGCGTACGGCCGGGCGGGTGCGCACCGGGTGCGTCGCCGGGCGTGCCCGCGCGAGGTCCTTCGCCGGGTCGGCCTGCGTGCATGCCCGGGCGGGGGCCTTCGGCGGGCCGGCTCGCGTGCGCCTTCGCGCCGGGCCCGGTGACGGCCGTGGCCGTGCCGTGCGCGGGCCCGCCGCCCGGCGCTTCCGCGCCTGCGCCGGACCCGTCCGCGGGGCGGTTCTCGTGGGTCCCACCCGCAGCCGTGGTCGCGCCGGGCCGTTCCGCGGCCGCGTCCGCGGCGGTTGCGTACGCGTCGGAACCGGCCGCCAGCACCAGCTCGACCAGCGTGTCCGCCGTCGGGCTCACCAGAAGCTCGCCCACCGCGACCGGCACGCCGAACTCCCGCTCCAGCTCGGCCACCGCGTCCAGCAACCCCGGGTAGTCGAGGCCGAGTTCGGCGAAGCCGCGGCCTGCGACCTCCTGGGTTCCGGTGGTCCGGCCAAGCACGCGGGTGACGGCCGCCACGACCTCTTCCCGGCCCGGTCCGCCCGGTCCGCCCGCTGCGCCCGCCGCGCGGGCCACGGGGCCGGGGCCCGCGTCGTCGTCGCGGACCACGCTGGCCGCCACGACCTCCAGTCCGAAGCCGGTCAGGCCCGCCCGGCAAGCCTGTCGCTGGATCTTGCCGCTGGTCGTCTTGGGCACCGTCGACCGCTTGAGCAGGACGACGGTGTGCGGAGCGACCTGGTGCTCCTCGGCGATGGCGGAGCGCAGCGCGGCGAGGGCCGCCGCGGGGTCGCCGCCGCCGGTCTCGTAGACGAGGGCGAGCTGTTCGCCCTGGGCGGTGGGGATGCCGAAGGCGGCGCCGCAACCGGGGCGGACGGCGTCCGTGGCCTTCTCGGCGGTCAGTTCGACGTCGTGCGGGTAGTGGTTGCGGCCCTGCACGATGACGACGTCCTTGGTGCGGCCGACCACGTAGAGCTGGCCGTCCCGCAGGAAGCCCAGGTCGCCGGTGCGCAGGTGGGCGGTCTCCGCCTCGCCGGCGATGCGGGCGCGGAACGACTCCTCGGTGGCGGCGGGTCGGTTCCAGTAGCCGTCGGCGACGTTCGGCCCGGCCACCCAGATCTCGCCGACGCGGCCCTCGGGCACCCGGGCGCGGGTCTCCGGGTCGACGACGGCGACCTCGACGTCCGGGACGGGGCCGCCGCAGCCGACGACCCGGGTCACGCGCTGCGCGCCCTCCGCGGCGGGCTCGGCCTCGCCGCGGGCGAGGGCGCCGGTGTCGAACGCGCCGAGGACGGGCGGCCGGCCGGCGCCGGTGCCGGTGACCATCAAGGTGCCCTCGGCCAGGCCGTAGCAGGGCAGCAGGGCCCGGCGGTCGAAGCCGCTGGGGGCGAAGCGGTCGGCGAAGCGCTCCAGCGTCTCGGCCCGTACGGGTTCGGCGCCGTTCAGGGCGAGCCGCCAGGCGCTCAGGTCGAGGGCGTCGCGCTGTTCGTCGGTGATGCGGCGCAGGCACTGCTCGAAGCCGAAGTTGGGCGCGACGCTGGTCGACGCGCCCGTGCGGGAGAGGGTGTCCAGCCACAGCAGCGGCCGCCGCACGAAGGTGGCCGGTGCCATCAGGTGGGCGGGGAAGCCTCCGTAGAGCGGGGTGAGGATGCCGCCGATGAGCCCCATGTCGTGGTAGGGAGGCAGCCAGGAGACCATGCCGGAGTCCTCGTCGTGCTCCAGGTGCAGGTGGATGGAGCGCAGGTTGCGGACGAGGTTGGCGTGGGTGACCATCACGCCCTTGGGGTCGGACGTCGACCCCGAGGTGTACTGAAGGAAGGCGAGGGAGTCCCCGGAGGTGCCCGGCTCGTGCCAGGCGTCGGCGTCCGCGGGCCCGAGGTCGGCGGCCGTCAGCCAGGTCAGTCCGTCCAGGCCGAGCGCGGAGATCTCCTGCGGCTTGGCGCGGGCGGCGTCGCGCACGTCGGCGGTGGTGTAGGCGTGGGTGGCGCCGGAGTCCCGGGCGATGGCCGCGAGCCGGGGCATGGTCTGGCCGAAGCGGGCGCTGTCCGGCGGGTAGGCGGGGACGGCGACGGCCCCGGCGTAGAGGCAGCCGAAGAAGGCGGCGATGTAGTCCAGGCCGGGTGGGTGGAGCAGCAGGACGGGTTTGCCGCTCAGGTTCTCGCGCAGCAGCCGCCCCGCCACGGTGCGGGCGCGCAGGTCCAGTTCCCCGTAGCTCCACGACTGGCTCGCGTCGTCGGCACCGGGGAGAAAGCGGTAGGCGAGCGCGTCCGGCGTGCGGTCCGCGCGGCACCGGAGCAGCGCGGCCACGGTCTGCGGTTCGCCGCCCGGCCGGAGCTTCCCGTTCGGCCGGAGCTTTCCGTTCGGTCCTCGACTCAAGGTGGTCTCCGTCATTTGCTGGCAGTGCCGGCAGGCTCTGCGGTGGGCTGGGCCGCCTCGTGGTCAAGGCGCCGGTAGTCGGTCTTGCCGTTGGCGTTGTGCGGGAGCCGGTCGAGGCAGGTGGCCGCCTGGGGCAGCATGTAGCGGGGCAGGACGCGGGCGCAGTGCTGCTTGAGCTGCACCAGGCCGGGGCGCGGGGCGCCGGGGCGCAGCGTGTAGTAGACGGCGATGCGGCCGGAGGAGCCCTCCTGCGGGTCCGCCTTGACCAGGACGGCGGCTTCGGCGACGGCGGGGTGCGAGAGCACCGCGGCCTCGATCTCGCCGAGTTCGACGCGGTAGCCGTTGAGCTTGACCATGCGGTCCTTGCGGCCGCGGTAGACCAGCAGGCCGTCCTCGTAGCTGACGAGGTCACCGGTGGGGTGGCGGCCCTCGCAGTGGAAGGCGGCGGCCGGCTCGTCGGGGCGCCGCCAGTAGCCGGGGGTCACGCAGTCGCCGCCGACGACGAGTTCGCCGATGGCGCCGGGCACGTCGACGGGCCGTCCGTCGGCGACGACGCTCACGCGCGCGCCGGTGATCGGCGCCCCGATGGGCACCGGCGTGTCGCGCAGCAGGTCTTCGGGGCGCACCCGGTGGTAGGTGCAGACGTTGGTCTCGGTGGGCCCGTAGAGGTTGTACAGGGCGGTGCCGGCGGGCAGCCGGTCCGCGAGGGCGCGCAGCTGCGGGATCGGGAAGACCTCGCCCGCGAAGAGCACGTAGCGCAGGCTGCGGGTGACGTCGGGGGTGAGCACGCCCGATGCGGTGAGCAGGTGGAGGACGGAGGGCACCGAGTACCAGACGGTGATGCCGTGCTCGCGGATGCCCGCGGCCAGTGCCGGGACGTCCCGGGCGGCCGCGTCGGCCACGATCCACACCGCGGCGCCGACGGACAGCGCGACGAACAGGTCGAAGGTGCTGAGGTCGAAGTTGAACGACGCGTGGTTGGCGAACACGTCGCCGGGGCCCACGTCGAGTTCGGTGCGGGCCCAGCCGGTGAAGTTGGCCAGGTTGCGGTGGGAGATCCGCACGCCCTTGGGTACCCCGGTCGACCCGGAGGTGTAGAGGATCGCCGCCAGGTCGGCGGGCTGGAGCGCGGGCAGGATCGTCACCCGTCCGGCCCGGACCCGGGCGAAGTCCTCCCAGGAGTGGACGGGCACGCCGCGGACGTGCCCGGCCGGTGGCTCGCCGGTGGTGACGACGGCCGTCAGGGAGGAGGGCAGCTCCTGGCCCGCGAGCAGCTCCAGGTGGCGGCGGTCGGTGAAGAGCACGACCGGCTCCGCGTCCCTGAGGATGGTCCCGGCCCGGCCCGCCGGCTGCCCGCCGTCCAGGGGCACGTAGGCGCAGCCCGCCTGCAGCGCGGCCACGATCGCCCCGGCGTAGTGCGGGTGCTTGTCCATCCAGACGGCGGCCCGGTCACCGGTGCGGACCCCGAGGTCGAGCAGCCGGCAGGTGAGCGCGTCGACGGTCGCGGTGAACTCGCCGTAGGTCAGGGGGTGTTCGCCGACGAAGGCCGGGCGGTCGGCCTGCCCGGGGGGCAGGTCCCGCCGCAGCCGGATCACGCTGGTGTTGAAGGCGCCCATGTCGTGTGCACTTCCTCGCTCAATCGGATCGCGGCAGGACGCCGGTCTCCGTCGCGGACTCGATGAAGATCTCCGTCGCGAGCTCCAGGTCCTGCGGGGTGTGCTCGCAGGTGACGCTGACCCGCAGGCGGGCGTCGCCGAGCGGTACGCCCGGGTAGACCACGGTCTGGCAGAACAGGCCGCGCGCCCGCACGGCGCGTCCCATCTCCATGGCCTTGCGCTCGTCCCCGATGACGATGGGGAGGATGGCGCTCTCGGTCCGCTCCAGGTCGAAGCCGGCCTTGCGGAGGCGGTCGCGGAGCGCGCCGATGTTCGCCCAGAGCCGCTTGAGGCGTTCGGGCTCGGCCTCGATGACGTCCAGCGAGGCGATCAGCCCGGCGGCGACGCCGGCGGGGATGTTGGCGGCGAACACGTAGGAGTGGGAGTAGTAGCGCAGGTACTCGACGACCTCCTCGTCGCCGGTGACGAAGCCGCCCATGCCGGCGAGGGCCTTGCTCATGGTGCCCAGCTCCAGGTCGACCTCGCCCTTGAGGCCGAAGTGCTCGGCCGTGCCCGAGCCGCGCGCGCCCAGCACGCCGGTGGCGTGGGCGTCGTCGACCAGCACGCGGGCGCCGTAGGTCTTCGCCAGCCGGACGATCTCCGGCAGGTCGCAGACGTCGCCGTGCATGCTGAAGACGCCGTCGGCGACGATCAGCGTGCCGCCGCCCGTGGGCTGCTCCGCGCCGCGGCGCAGCACCTGCTCCAGGTCCTGCATGTCGTTGTGCTGGTAGATCCTGCGGACGCCGCCCGAGAGCCTGCTGCCGTCGACGATGCTCATGTGGTTGAGCTTGTCGACGACGAGCGTGTCGTAGCTCTTGACCAGGCCCGAGATGGCGCCGAGGTTCGCGGCGTAGCCGCCGGGGTAGACGATGGCGGCCGGGCGCTGCTTGAAGGCGGCCAGGCGCCGTTCCAGCTCCTTGTGCAGCATGTTGGTGCCGCCGATGAAGCGGGAGCCGGTGTGGGTGGCGCCGTAGGTGCGGGTGGCCTCGCACACCGCCTCGATCACCTTGGGGTGGTTGGCGAGCCCCAGGTAGTTGTTCGAGGCGAACATGAGGAACTCGCGCTCGCGGCCCGCCAGTTCGTCGTAGATGACGGCCCGGTTCTCGCAGCGGGAGAGCAGCGGCATGCCGTACCAGTACAGCCGCTCCTCCTCGCGCCTGCGCCGGTACGCGCCGAAGCTGCGGGCCTTGGCGAAGAGGTCGGGGTCGCGCTGCTCGACGAAGTCCTTCATCGAACGGCCGTCCCAGGAGCCGTCCCCGGCCCGCGCGGCCCCTTCGCCCGCCGGCGTCGCCAGGGCGGCGAGTTCGGCGGCCAGGCCGCGCAGCGTCTGCGCGGTGACCGCGCCCACCGCGGACTCCGGCAGGCCCAGCTCCTGCGCGGCCTCGGCGACCAGCGAGGTGAGGATGACGGAGTCGATGCCGAGCTCGCTCTCGAAGTCGGCGTCGAGGGCCAGCTGGCCGCGCTGGTACTGCGTCTGCCGCACGGCGGCGGCCAGCACCGCCTCCAGCACGGCGTCCGTGCCCTCCGGCCCCGCCGGCAAGCCGCCCTCCACCACCCCGGCGGGCACGCCCAGCGCGCCCTCCACCCGGGCGACGAGCTCGCGGATCGTCGTGATGTCGCCCGGCAGCCGCTCCTCGATGCCGAACCGCTCGCCGACCGAGACCAGGATCGACTCCAGGATGACGGAGTCGATGCCGAGGTCGCCCTCGAAGTGGCTGTCGGGAAGCAGCTGGGACTCGTCGTAGAGCGTCCGCTCGGCGACGATCCCCACGACCTCGCGGTGGATGCGCACGGTCTCCTGCGGGCCGTCCATGAGGTGTGTCATGCGGTGGTCGCTCCTTCCCCTGCCTGCAGCCGGCCGACGAGGTCCGTGATCGCGTTGACGGAACGGAAGTTCGCCGGCGAGATCTGCCGCAGCGGCACGGTGACGCGGAACTCCTGCTGCAGGTAATGGACCAGGTCGAAGACGCCCGCCGAGTCGATGATGTTCAGCTCGTCGATGGGCGTGTCCGGCTCCAGCCCGCCGGCGTCGCCGTCCATCCAGACCTCGACGATGTAGTCGGTGATCAGTTTCTGAGGGGTCATCGCTTTCCTTGCCGTCAGTCGCGGTCGAGGGCGGGCCAGGTGAGCACCGTCGCCCCCCAGGTGAGGCCGCCGCCGAAGGCGGTCAGCAGCACCCGGGCCCCGGGCCGCAGCGTCCCTCCGGCGTGGGCGTGGTCGAGGGCCAGCGGGATGGAGGCCGCGGCCGTGTTGCCGACCTCGGCGATGTTCCCCGCGCAGCGCTCCTGCGGGATGCCCAGCTCGTCGGCCAGGCGGGCGGTGATTCTGTGGTTGGCCTGATGGCTGACCAGGTGGTCGACGTCGCTCACCCGCCACCCGGCGCGGTCGAGGACGGCGCGCGCCGAGCCGCTCATGCGCTGCACGGCGAGCCGGAAGACCTGCTTGCCCCGCATCGTGAAGTAGCGGTCCTCCTCGCGCGGCGCGTGCGGCCGCCGCTCGGAGCCGCCCGCCGGCACCGTGATCAGCTCCAGGCCGTCGCCGTCGCTGCCGAGGTCGAAGGGGCCGAGCGCGCCGGTCTCGCCTTCCGTGCCGGGCCGCAGGACCAGTGCCCCGGCCCCGTCCCCGAAGATCACGGCGGTGGAGCGGTCGGCCGGGTTGAGGATCCGGGAGAACGTCTCCGCGCCGATGACCAGGACCCCGTCGGAGGCGCCGCAGGCGATGAGCCCCGCCGCGGTCGCCAGGGCGTAGACGAAGCCGGAGCACACGGCGGCGACGTCGTACGCCGCGACGTGCCCGAGGCCCAGCTTGCCCGCCACGGTGGGCGCGGTCGCCGGGCAGGGCCGGTCCGGCGTCGTCGTCGCCACGACCACGGTGTCGACCGGCCGGCCGCCCGCGGACTTCAGCGCCTTGGCGCCGGCCCCCGCGGCCAGGTCGGAGGTCGCCATGGAGTCCGGGGCGAAGTAGCGCTGCCGGATGCCGGTGCGGGAGCGGATCCACTCGTCGGACGTGTCGAGCGCCGCCACCAGCTCCTCGTTGGTGACGGGCACCGGCGGCAGCGCACTGCCCACGCCGGCCACGACGGCCGCCCGCGTCACCGGGCACCGCCGCGGCGCCGGGGCCCGGGCTCGGCATTGCGGAAAGGTGGGGGGCTGGGACGGAAGCAAACCACGCGAGCGCTCCTCCGATGCGGACAGCCGGACGGCTCCGGCGTGCCGAGTCTGCTCACCCGGGCTGACCGGACGCTGACGGATGGCTGACCCGGTCCGGGGTCAGCCATCCGTCAGCAGCCCGTCAGCGCGCCCGTCCAGACTTGCCGCACACCGGGCCGGACGGCGTGCCGGAAACACCCCGGTGACGCACCCGACCCCACGGGAAAGGCGGACCGCACCATGAGCCCTGTCTACGACAAGCTGGTGGACCTGCTTGTCGACCGCTTCGCGGTGGACCGCGCTGCCATCGGCCCGGACGTGACCTTCGAGGAACTGGAGATGGACTCGCTGTTCCTCGTCGAGCTGCTGCTCGTCATCGAGTCCGAGTTCCAGGTGAAGATCGGCGAGGAGGCCGCCGCGCCGACCGACACCATCGCCACGGTGGTGAAGGTGATCGCGAACGAGATCGCGGCCACGGCGCCGTGAGCGCCCCCGCACCGGTCGCCGTCACCGGCCTCGGCCTGGTCACCGCGGCCGGCATCGGCACCGAGGCGACCTGGGACGGCGTGTGCGCGGGCGTCTCCGCCGCCACCCGCAACCCCGCCCTCGAAGGGCTGCCGGTGGACATCTCCTGCACCGTCCCCGGGCTGGACCCCGCCCGGCACGTCGGCCGCCGCAGCGCGCTGATGCACGACCGCTTCACGCAACTGGCGCTCGTCGCCGCGCGCGAGGCGGTGGCCGACGCCGGGCTCGATCCCGCACAGTGGGACGGCGCGCGCGTCGGCGTCGTCGTGGGCTGCGGCCTCGGCGGCGTCGGCACCTGGGAGGAGCAGCACCGCCGGATGCTGGAGCACGGCCCGGCGAAGGTCTCCGCGCTGCTCGTACCGATGCTGGTGCCCAACATGGCCGCCGGGAACCTGGCCATCGACCTCGGCGCGACCGGCCCCAACCTCGTGACGGCCACCGCCTGTTCCTCCGGTGCCACCGCCATCGGCACCGCGGCCCAGCTGCTGCGCGAGGGCGCCTGCGACGTCGTCGTCACCGGCGGCGCGGAGGCCGGCGTCAGCCCGCTGATGGTCACCGGCTTCGCACAGATGGGCGCGCTCTCGCGGAGGCTGGACGAACCGGCCGCCGCCTCGCGGCCCTTCGACGCCGGCCGCGACGGCTTCGTCATCGGCGAGGGCAGCGGCATCCTCGTCCTGGAGCGGGAGGCCGACGCGCGCGCCCGCGGCGCCCGCGTCCGCTCGCTCCTCGCCGGTTACGGGGCCTCCGCCGACGCCCACCACCTCACCGCGCCCGAACCCGGGGGAAGGGCCGTCCTCGCGGCCGTCCGCACGGCCCTGGACCAGGCCGGCACGGCCCCCGGCGACATCGGCCACGTCAACGCCCACGGCACCTCGACCCGCCTCAACGACGCCGTCGAAGCCGCCACCTTGCGCACGGCGCTCGGCGACGGCGCCGCGGTCACCTCCACCAAGGGCGTGCTCGGGCACACCCTCGGCGCCGCGGGCGCCATCGAGGCCGCGCTCACCGTCCTCGCCGTCGAACGCTCACTGATCCCGCCGACCGCCAACCTCGAACAACTGGACCCGGCCGTCGAACTGGACGTCGTCGCGGGCGGCCCCCGCAAGACGGCCGTCGAGGCGGCGCTGTCCACGTCGTTCGGATTCGGCGGGCAGAACGCGGCGCTGGTCTTCACCGCGGCGTAGGCCTCCGGCGGTTCGCGGATGGCGTGCTGATGCTGCCGGCCACGCACATTCCGCCGGACCCTCGCCGCGGTGGTGCACCGCCGTGGCGGCGGGGGCGTTGCTGCTGTCGCAGCAGGCCGCTTCTCTCCGCTGCGCGGGGACTGCCGGCCGCGCTTGCCGCCGGCCCGCCTGCCGTGCCGCTCGGTGCCGACCCACCGAGGAGGTCCCGCCGCGACGGCGAGACCCTCCGCGGCGAGGGTCCGGCGGAACGCGCGGCCACGGTGACCGACCCCACCCGACAACGGAAGCAGGTGCGTCCATGAACGTCACCGTCCCGGAGGACGAGCTCCGGGAACTCGAACAGCAGGTCCAGCGCGCGCTCGCCGCAGGCGACCCCCGCGGGCTGACCGTCCTCGGCTACGGCGAGGTCACCCTCGTCCTCGCCCTGGAGACCGAGCACGGCGCCTTCGCCTGCAAGAGGCTGCCCGTCTTCGACGGCCGCGAGCGCTTCGAGGCCTACGGGCGCACCCTCGAGCAGTACCTCGACCGCCTGCGCGCGGCCGGCATCAACGCCGCCGGGACCCGGCTGTGGCACACCGAGCTGCCCTCGGGCAGGATCGTCGGCTACTGCGTCCAGCAGACGCTGCCCGTCAAACGGCTCGTCCCCCACCTGCTGCACAGCGAGGGCGACGCCTGGGCCGAGGACTTCTTCGCCCGCTTCCTCGACCGCGTGCACGGCGCCGTCTCCCCGATCCTCGGCCTGGACGCCCAGGCGTCCAACTGGATCGACCTCGACGGCGAGCTCGTCTACCTCGACGTCACCTCGCCGCTGATGCGCGACGCCCGCGGCCGCGAACGCCTCGACGTCCGGCTGTTCTTCACCTCGCTCCCCTGGATCCTGCGCGACCCCGTCCGCATCGCGACGGCCAAGTCCATCTTCGACAAGTTCTACACGCCGCGCGGCGTCGTCCTCGACTTCCTCGGCAACCTCCACAAGGAGAAGCTGGCCGCCCTGATCCCCGGCTTCCTCGAACAGGCCAACGCCCGCATCACCCCCGCCCTCACCGCCGAGGAGGTCGCCAAGTACTACAAGGGCGACGCCTCGATGTGGGAGCTTCTCCAGCGGCTGCGCAAGGCCGACCGCGCCTGGCACCTCAAGGTGCGCCACCGCCCCTACCCCTTCCTGCTGCCGCCCGATGTCGAGCGCTGACACCCTCGCCGCGCGCCCGCACCGCCGCCCGGGCGCCCTCGCCGGCGAGACCCTGGCCCTCGACCCGGCGCGCCCGCTGCACCTGGCCCGGCCCGCCGAACAGCTCACCGTCGCCGTGGTGTCCATCGCCTGGCTGCGCGCCCAGGGCGACGCCGTCCGCGCCGCGCTGGAGGCCCGGCACCTGACCGACGACGAGGCCGCCCACGCGGCGGGCCTGCGCCTGCCCAAGCGCCGCTACGAGTGGCTCGCGGGCCGCCTCGCCGTCAAGCACGGGGTCCTCGCCCACGCCAGGCGGCACTGGGGCCGGACCGGGCGCACCCGCGACGTCCGGGTCGGCGCCGTCGCCCACGGGCTGCGGGCCGGCAAGCCGCTCGTCAACGCCCCTGTCGACGTGGGCCTGTCCCACTCCGGCGACTTCGCCATCGCCGTGTGCGGGCCGCGCCCCGTGGGCGTCGACCTGGAGCACGAGCGCCGCATGCCGCCCCTGCTCGCCTCGCTGCTGACCGCCGGCGACCAGCGGGCCGCGGCCAGCGCCGACCCCGACCGCCGCCGCCTGGCCGGCATGCCCCTGCCGCTGCGCTGGGCCTGCAAGGAGGCCGTCCTCAAGCACTTCGGCTTCGGCCTGCGCATCGACCCGCGCGAGGTGGCCCTGCACGCCTGGCGCGACGACCACAGCTACGCGTGGCGGCCCGGGCCCGACCTCCTGCGCCACGCGCCCTCGGCGGGCGACGGCCGCCTGCACAGCTGGGCCCGGCGGATCGACGGCTACTTCCTCGCCCTGGTATGGACGTGATGAACGGACCCATGACACCCGCGACTTCCCGCTCTCCCGGCCTCGGCGCTCCTTTCCCCGAGGCCCTGCGGCACGCCACCGGCATCGCCGCCCTCAGCCCCTCCTCGCACAACTGCCAGCCCTGGGCGCTCGCCCGGCTGGAGAGCCGGCCGGCGCGCCGGGCCGCGGCCGACCTGCTCGGCTGCCCGGACGACGGCACGCACGTCTACCTCGCCCTGGCCGTCGACCGCCGGCGCAGCCTGACCGCCCTGCCCGCCCACCTGCTGGAGATGCGGCTGAGCTGCGCCGCCTACTGGCGGATGCTCTCCCGGGCGCTGGCCGCACAGGGCTGGGAGGTCGTGCGCGAGCGGGCACACGACAGCGGGGGCGCCGGGGGAGGCGGGAAGGCCGCCGACTCCAGGCTGCCCGGGGGCCCCTGGCCCCGCGACTGGTCGCTGCTGTGGACGGCGGCGCTGCGCCGGACCGGAGAGGCCGCCGAGAGCGTGGACGCCCTGGCCGACGCCGCCCGCGCCCGGCACACCAACCGCGGCCCGTACGACGAGGAGCCCTTCGCTCCGGGTCTCCTCGGCGAGCTCGCGCGTCACCCGCCCACCGGGGGACCGGCGACAGCGATCCGCCACCTGACGAGTCGTCAAGATCGTGCCGACTTCGCGGACTTCCTGGCCCGTCACGGAGGGATCGATTTCAGCCACGCGGCAGCCTGGCGGGAAACCCACTCGTACATCCGTTGGAGCCCGGCTGCGGTGCGCGCGCACGGCGACGGCTTCCCCGTGACCCAGCTATTCGGGCCAATGTCGGCCCGGCAGCGGCTCGCGAAACGGATCGCCCTGTCCCCGCCGGTGATGAAAGTCCTGTGCCGCTTCGGTTATGACCGCTCGCTCGCCGGCGGCGCGGCCGCCGAGGTCCGCCGCACCCCCGCCGTCGTGCTGATGAGCTTCGCGGAGGAAGCCCCCGGGGTGGCCGACGCCTTCCGGGGCGGCGCGCGCATCGCGGACTACTGGCTGCGGGCCGCCGGCGCGGGGCTGGCCCTGCATCCCCTGAGCGTCCTCATGCAGCACGACACCCTGCGGGCGATGCTCCAGGAGCAACTGGGCCTTTCCGGCAGGCTCTTCTTCATCAGCCGCGTCGGCCGGCCCCGCACGGCCTTCCCCCCGGCGCCCCGCAGCGCCGGAGCAGCGGAGCACCGCACTGTCTGAAAGCACCCGCCGGGCACTTCGGGTCACGCAGCGTAAGAGGGGCAATCCGGGCCGGCGCGGCCCGTCCGCCGGGCCGCCGGAAAAGCAGCGGAACATTCCGGCCAGGCCCGGAACCCGTACGCCGCGCGGTCGGGGATACTGCTCCTTGCCGCCGCCTTTACCGTGACATATTTCCGCCAAAACCTCGCAGGACGCCCGGTCGTCAGTTGCCGCTGGCGTACAGTCGGATGAGACGTTCAGGGGGATGCCGTGGCCACGGAGATGACGTCATTGAGCCATCGAACCGCCGACGGGGGGACTTGTGCGGTCTTCACCCCCACAACCCCGTCGGCCACAATAGCGCCTGCTCCCCGAAGTGACTCCGTTCGGAACCGTTCCGTTAACTGGAAGCAGGCTCGATGAGTATGCGCATACTCCTGTGCTGCGACAAGCTCATCCTCGGCGCAGGTATGCAGGCACTGCTGGGCCAGCACGGCCTGGACGCACACACGAAAACGTCCGTGCGCAGCACGGTGGCGGCCGCCAAGGAGATGACTCCGGATGCCATTGTCGTCGTGGCCCCCGCGCTGAGCATCGACGACACCAGCGAACTCGCCGAACTCTCCCGGATGGCCAAGGTCATCCTCCTCGCCCGGCCCGACACCACTCCCCGCGCGTTCGAGGCCCTGCGCATCGGCGTGCGGGCCGTGCTCTCCCTGGAGGACCCTCCGGAGGAGCTGATCCGCATGATCAAGACGGTCATCGAGGTCGACGCCATCGTCGCCCCGCTGACCGCCCGCAAGGCCCTCGACCAGCTCAGGACGGAGCAGCCGCCCCTTCCCGCCCCGCCGCCCGCCGGCGCCCTGACCCCGCGCGAGGCCGAGGTGATGCTGCTGCTCGCGCAGGGCCGGTCCAATGCGGAGATCGCGGAGAAGCTCTCCATCTCCAACACCACGGTGCGTTCCCACGTCCACCACGTGCTGCGCAAGCTCGACGCCGGAACCCGTGCCCGCGCGGTGGCCATCGCCTACGAGACGGGTCTGATCGACGCCATGGAGCGGCAGGCCCAGGGCCGCCTCTGAGGGCGGCGCCCCGGAGCCCGTCAGACTGCCGCGACCCGGTATCCGGGCTCCACGCGGACGCCGCTGATTTCGTCCACGACCTCGGCCATTCCCTCGAAATCGGAGACCAGCCGGGCGAAGGCGTCGCTTGTCGTGTCCCGTTCGAAATCGGCCCTGCTGCTCACCCCGATGACTTCGAAGAAGTGGACCGGCGCCGCCGGGTCCGCGGATACCCGCTGCACGCTAAATGACAACACGCTCGGGAGTTCCGGGCAGGTGGCGTAGTCGGTCTCCTTGACCCATGTTTCGAAATGGGCGGGAGTGACGTTCGGGCGGAGTCGAATTCGGTGCACAATCATGTCCACGACGCCGGTTATCCCCTCTGTATTCTCTCGCGGTTCACGGCGGCCGGCCGTCCCGCCGGCCGGGGTCTGCGCAACATCACCGGCGCTTTCGGGAACGCCGCCCGGCCAGGCCCAGCGCCCGGGCCGCATTGTTCTTCTGGATCTCGTTCGTGCCGGAGAAGATGCGGGAGGGCAGCGCGTCCCGCAGAAAGGTCTCGGCCTCGCCGCCGAGGATCCCGAGGGCCCCGCGCAGCTGCACGGCGTCCAGCCCCAGCTGCACCGCCGCCTCACTCACCGCGATCTTGGCCAGGGCCGGGGCGACCTCGTCGTCGCTGCCCGCGGCCAGCCCGCACGCGGCCTTGTACAGCAGCAGCCTGGCCGACTCCAGGCGGATGGTCATGTCGACCAGCCGGTGGCTGACGGCCTGGAAGCCGCCGATGGCCGCGCCGAACTGCTCCCGGTCCCGGGCGTAGTCGGCCGTGGACTCCAGCACGCGCTGCATCGCCCCGACGTAGGTGGCGAACAGGCAGGTGCGCTCCCACTTCATCGAGGACGAGAAGATGCTCGCCCCGGCGCCCTCCTCGCCGAGCACGTTCGCCGCCGGCACCACGCAGTCCGCCAGGTGCACGTCGGCCATCGGCGAGCCCCGCAGGCCGACCTTGTCGTAGCGCGGGCCCACGGTCAGGCCGGGCGTGTCCGCTTCCACGACGAACGTGGTGAGGCCGAAGAAGCCGCCGCCGGGCGACGTCGCCGCCTGCAGGACGAACACGTCGGCGACGGGGGAGTTGGTGGTGAAGCACTTGCTGCCGTTCAGCACGTACGCGTCGCCCTTGCGCGTGGCGCGCGTCCGCAGGTTCAGGGCGTCGGATCCCGCGTGCGGCTCGGTGATGGCGTGCGCCGCGATCGCCTCGCCCGAGGCGAGCGGCGGCAGCCAGCGCTGCTTCTGCTCCTCGGTGCCGAACTCGGTGACCGGCATGACGGCGGCGAACAGGTGCGCGGCGACGGAGAAGGCGAAGCCCTGGTCGGCGCAGCCGTAGCCGAGGGCCTCCATCAGGGCGGCGGTGGTCACGGCGTCGAGGCCGCTCCCGCCGTACGCCGCGGGCACGCTCGCGCCCACGATGCCCTGCTTGCCCGCGAGCTGCCAGCGGCGCCGGAACTCCAGCGGATCGTGCGCCGCCGTGCCGTCGCCGAGGTCGCGCCGGGCGAAGCGCACGACCATGTCGCGCATCTGAGCGGTCTCGGTGTCGAAGTCGAAGTTCATCGTGGCCCGTCCAGGTGTTCCTCGATCAGCACGTGATAGTTGATGCCGCCGGTCCCGAAGGAGCTCACGCCCGCCCGCCGCGGCCGGCCGGGGGCCGACTCCCAGGGCGCCGAGGCGGTGGAGACGCGCGCCGGGATGCGGTCCAGGTCGAGCTCCGGGTTGACGGCGGTCAGCCCCGCGTTGGCCGGCAGCACCCCGGTCCGCAGGGCGTAGAGCGCCCGCAGCAGCCCGGCGCCGCCCGCGGCCGCGAAGGTGTGGCCGAAGAACGACTTGGCGGAGCCGATCTCCAGCGGGCGCCGCCGGTGCGGGCTCGCGTACACCCGTGCCGCCGCGGCGATCTCGACCCGGTCGCCGACGCGGGTGCCGGTGCCGTGGGCCTCCAGGTAGCCGACGTCCGCCGGGTCGAAGCCCGCCTGCCCGAAGGCCTGGCGCATCGCCCGCACCTGGCCGTCGGCGTCCGGTGCGATCAGGGACTTCGCGTCGTTGGACGCCCCGATCCCGCACAGCAGCCCGTGGATCGCGTCCCCGTCGCGCCGCGCGTCCGCGTAGCGCTTGAGCAGGAAGAGCGCGCAGCCGTCCCCCGGGGTGAAGCCGTCGGCCGCCGTGTCGAAGGGCGTGATGCGCTCGTGCGAGAGCAGCCCCAGCGCCGAGCACAGCACCATGTCGCGGGCGTTGCAGGGCAGTTCGACGCCACCCGCCAGGGCGTAGTCCACGCTGCCGGAGCGCAGCCGGCCCACCGCCAGGTCCAGTGCGGCGAGGGACGACGCGCACGCCGCCTCGATCCCCAGCGGCACGGCGTCCAGCCCGTACTCGCCGGCGATCACCGCGGCGACGCCCCCGGCGAGGGAGCCGTCGAGGTCTTCGGGCCCGGCCGGGGCGGGTTCCGCGGCGTAGCGCTCGCGGACCAGGTCGAGCAGGGTGGCCACCCCGGTCGCGTCCAGGTGCCCGAGCGCCGCGAGAGCGCCGACGGCCGCCTCGACCTCGCCCAGGGCCAGGCCGGCCGCCGCGCGCCGCTCCCGGGACAGGCTCAGGTTGGTGCCCACCGCCACCAGGCCCCGGCCGGCCGGCCGCGCGGCCGCCTGCCCGCGGCGGGCCAGCAGCTCCCCGGCCACGCACAGGGCCACGCGCTGCGCGGGGTCCATGGCCGCGTAACGGTGCGGCGGGATGCGCAGCCCCTCCGGGGGCGCTGCGGGCACCTCCACCGGGGAGCCCAGGTCGGTGTAGCTGTGGGTCAGGCTCAGCTTGCCCGGCCGGTGGTAGAGCTCCCGGTCGAAGAGGGACTCCGGCAGCGGCCCTATCCGGTCCCGCCCGGCGAGCATGGCGGCCCAGAAGGCGTCGGCGTCGGGAGCGTCCCCGAAGCGTCCCCCGAACCCCACGACGGCCACGGGCTCGGGCGCGGCGGCGGCGCGCGCGGGGCGCGGCCGGACCGGCGCGGGCACGGCGGCCGTCTCGTGCTCCTCCAGGACGAGGTGGCAGAGCGTGCCGGTCAGCGAGGCGCCGCTGACGGCGGCGCGGCGCGGTGCCCCGCCCGCTGCCGGGGCCCATTTCCGCGGCTCCGTCAGCGTGCGCAGGGGCGTGCCGTCAAGGTCCCGCGCCGCGCCGGGCTCCAGCGGCAGCTGGGCCGGCAGGCGCTGGTGGTACAGCGCCAGCGCCGCCTTGGTGACGCCGGCCAGACCGGCGTTGGCGAAGGTGTGCCCGAGCCGGTCGCGCACGCTGCCCACCACGATCGAGCCGGGGTCCACGCCCGCGAACACCGAGGTCAGCGCGGCGAGTTCGGCTTCGGTCGCGCGCGGCACGCCGGAGCCGCCGCACTCCACGTAGCCGACCGTGCCCGGCTCCGCGCCGCACTCCCGCAGGGCGGCCCGGGCCGCCTCCGCGTGCCGCTCCACGGAGGTGGAGTAGCGGAAGACGCCCGGGCGCCCCTGGTGGTGCACCGCGCACCCGCGGACCGTCGCGTAGACGCGGTCCCCGTCGCGGACCGCCGACGACAGCCGTTTGAGCAGCAGCGCGCCCACGCCCTCGCCGAGCGCGAAGCCGTCGCCGTCCGCGGCGAAGGGCCGGGTGCGGGGCGCGAGGAGGCCCTTGGCCGCGAGCGCCGCCCGCAGGTACGGGCCCTCCTCGCGCTGGCCGGTCACCACCAGCACGGCCTCCGACAGGCCGCCGCGCAGGCTGTCCAGGGCGTGCGCGACGGCGAGGAACGACGTTGCGTCGGCCGACTCCAGGGCCAGCGTGCGGCCCCGCAGCTTGAACGCCCCCGCGATCCGGGCGGGAATGGTGCTCGCCATCTCCCCGACCCGGTCGTGCGGCGAGGCGCCAAGGCGCCGCACCAGGGCCGTGCGCAGCTCGTCGGCCGCCTGCGCCGCCGCACGGGCCGAGCCGCCGAACTCGGGCGCCGACACCGCCCGTTCCAGCTCACGCGCGTACCGGCTGCCCTCGACGCGCAGCGCGTTGGCGTACTGCCGGTCGAGGCCGGAACACACCCCGGCCACCACGTCCGTGCGCTCGGCCTGCAGCGTCCGCTCGCCGGCCTTGGCGTCCTCCAGGCACTCGCGGGCCGCCTCCAGCATCAGCAGCTGCATGCGCGTCAGCGCGCCGGCCTGCGCGGGCGGAATGCCGAACCGCGCCACGTCGACCTCGATCGCCGCGAGCGAGGGCGGCGGGCCGTCCCCGGGCGCCGGCGGGGGCTCGGTCAGGGCCCTCCAGTAGGCGTCGGCTCCCCGGACGCCGGGATACAGCGCCGCGATGCCGACGATCGCGACGGGCTCGGCCTGAGAGGGACAGGCGGTGTCGTCCTGCGGTGGGCGCGCGGTGCCGGCGGCACCTGTCTCTTATACACA
>NZ_JBPQTS010000060.1:0-39476 GCF_051386455.1 Streptomyces sp. URMC 124 | reverse complement strand
GGCTCGGAGGGGGCGTCCGCCGGGGTCGGGGCCGGCGCCGTGTCCCCGGGCGGTGCCGCGGCGTCCGGGGCCGGGGGGCCCGCCGGTCGCGCCGGTATCGGCGGGGTGCCCGCCCCGCCCGGCGCCGCGGCCGGGCCCGTCTCCTCGGGCCGTGCGCGCCCGCACTTCATGCAGAAGCGCGCTTCCGCGGGGAACGAGGAACCGCAGTCGGGGCAGCAGGGCAAGGTCATGGAGCGCTCCGGAGCTCTGGCGGGTCATGCGGAGGGCGGGGGGTGGCTTGATCGTATCGACTGAGGGCGCCCTGCCCATGACAAAACATCAGCCCGCCGCCGGACCCCGGCCCGTCCGGGACGCGTCACCCCTGACGCGTCACTCCGGAACCTTCGTGCCGCGGTGCAGCGCGACCACCCCGCCCGTGAGGTTGCGCCACGCGACCTTCGCCCAGCCCGCCTCCTGCAGCAGCGCCGCGAGCTCCGGCTGGTCCGGCCAGGCGCGGATGGACTCGGCGAGGTAGACGTACGCGTCGGGGCTGCTGCTGACGGCCCGGGCGACCGGCGGCAGGGCCCGCATCAGGTACTCGCTGTAGACCGTACGGAAAGGCGCCCACGTGGGCGTCGAGAACTCGCAGATCACCACGCGCCCGCCGGGCCGGGTCACACGCAGCATCTCGCGCAGCGCGGCGCCGGTGTCCTGCACGTTGCGCAGCCCGAAGGAGATCGTGACGGCGTCGAACACCCCGTCCGCGAAGGGCAGCCGGGTGGCGTCGCCCGCGGTCAGCGGCATCCAGGGGTTGCGCTTCTTGCCCTCGCGCAGCATGCCCACCGAGAAGTCGCACGGCACGACGTACGCGCCGGCCATGGTGAACGGCAGCGAGGAGGTGCCCGTCCCGGCCGCGAGGTCCAGCACCTTCTCGCCCGGCCGGGCGTCCACGGCCCGGGCGACGGCCTTGCGCCACAGACGGGCCTGGCCGAGCGAGAGGACGTCGTTGGTGAGGTCGTATTTGGCCGCCACGTCGTCGAACATCGCGGCGACTTCGTGCGGCTGCTTGTCCAGGGATGCTCGGGTCACGCCCCCATTGTTCACCCCCGGGGCGGGAGGGGACGCAGAGGGTTGGACCCGGCGGCCGCGCCGGGGTGTGTGGTCGGGGACGGCGGCCCGGAAGGCGTGGCGGTCCCGCGGTGCCGACTGCGCTCGTCCCGGAAGCCCCCGCTCCCCGGGACCGCCGGACCCCCCGCCCGGCGTTGCGCGCCCTTGCGGCCCGGCGTACCGCATCCGTTGCCGGGCCCTCCACAGTGGCACCGCGGGACGCGTCCGTAGCGGCCGTCCCCGCGCTGCTCATCCTGCCGGGCGAAATGGACCGAGAACCTCCGTGTTGACGGGCCCCTGACGTGCGGGGCGGGCGTCCTGACGGATCACTGACGGCGCTCAGCGGCGCCGGTGCACCAGCCGGCCGGCGAGCACCGTCGCCACGCACGTGCCCGCGCCGGCCTCCAGCAGCTCCGCCTCGTCCCGCACGTCGAAGACGGCGAGGTCGGCGCGCCCCCCGGCGGCGAGGGGCTCCCCGACGGAGCCGGGCAGGTCCCGGCCCTCCCGGAAGGGGTCGAGGTCCGGGCGGCCGGTCAGGATCCCCGGCGCGAGCCGGGCGGAGACGACCCGCAGCCCCGACCGGGCGACCGCCGTCGCCACCACCGGGTCCTTGAAGGTCCCCGTCGCGGCCACCGCCGTCGTCCCGTGCCGCAGCATCTGCTGCAGGCCCCGCCGGACGCTGCCCGCCCGGCGGGTCTCGGTCATCTCCAGCGCCGCCCGCCGCTCGCCGGTGAGGGGCCGGTCGCCCAGCTCGTCGTACTCGCGCGGATCGGGGAAGTAGGCGTTGCCCAGCAGCCACACCGCGTGCCACTGCCGCAGCCCGGGCGTCAGCACGCCCGGCCAGCGCCGCACGCGGGCGCCCGGGTGCGCCGCGGCCACGTCCTCGTACGGGCCGAGCGCCGCGATCCTGTCGCCGTCCACCGCCACGGCGCCGCCGGGCACGGCGGCCGCGCCCGGGGCGGCGGTCAGCAGCAGGTCGGCCGCGTGCAGGGTCAGCAAGGCGTCAGCTCGCGTCGATGAGCTTCAGCTCGGGGTGGGCGGTGCCGCCCTCGATCGCCGTCGACGACAGGTGCGAGACGACGCGGTCGTCGACCGGGTCGTTCGCCGGGTCGTCGTGCACGACCAGGTGCTCGTACGTCGTCGCCCGCTGCGCCGGGACGCGGCCCGCCTTGCGGATGAGGTCGATGAGCTCCATGCGGTTGGAGCGGTGCTTGGCGCCGGCCGAGGAGACGACGTTCTCCTCCAGCATCACCGAGCCCAGGTCGTCCGCGCCGTAGTGCAGCGCGAGCTGGCCGGCCTCCTTGCCGACGGTCAGCCAGGAGCCCTGGATGTGGGCGACGTTGTCCAGGAACAGCCGCGCGATGGCGATCATCCGCAGGTACTCGAAGACGGTCGCCTGCGTACGGCCCTTCAGCACGTTGTTCTGCGGCTGGTAGGTGTACGGGATGAAGGCGCGGAAGCCGCCCGTGCGGTCCTGCACGTCACGGATCATCCGGATGTGCTCGATCCGCTCGGCGTTGGTCTCGCCGGTGCCCATCAGCATGGTGGAGGTCGACTCGACGCCCAGGGTGTGGGCGAGCTCCATGATCTCCAGCCAGCGCTCGCCGGACTCCTTCAGCGGCGCGATGGCCTTGCGGGGCCGGGCGGGCAGCAGTTCGGCGCCGGCGCCCGCGAAGGAGTCCAGGCCGGCGGCGTGGATGCGGCGGATGGCCTCCTCCGCGCTCACCCCGGAGATCCGCGCCATGTGCTCCACCTCGGACGCGCCGAGGGAGTGGATCACCAGCTGCGGGAACTCCTTCTTGATGGCCGAGAAGTGCTCCTCGTAGTACTCCACGCCGTAGTCCGGGTGGTGCCCGCCCTGGAACATGATCTGCGTGCCGCCGAGCTCCACGGTCTCCGCGCAGCGGCGCAGGATGTCGTCGAGGGGGCGCGTCCAGACCTTGTCGCTCTTCGGCGGGGCGTAGAAGGCGCAGAACTTGCACGCGGTGACGCACGAGTTCGTGTAGTTGATGTTGCGCTCGATGATGTACGTCGCGATGTGCTCGGTGCCCGCGTAGCGCTTGCGGCGCGCCGCGTCGGCCGCAGCGCCCAGCGCGTGCAGCGGTGCGGAGCGGTAGAGCTCCAGCGCCTCCTCGGGAGTGATGCGGCCACCGGCGGCGGCACGGTCGAGGACCGCGGTCACATCCATGGGCGTGAGTTCGGCCTTCTCGCTCACCGGGCGTCCCTTCGGAGGGGGTTTGACACGACCGTCAGCCTACGCCAGCCCTCATCCGTCCCGGCGGGTGAGGGTTGCGTGCGGGCTGCCGCCCTTGGCGTCCTCCGACGTGTACACGAGCTTGCCGTCGGCGGTCAGGGAGAAGGTGATCCGCGCGGTCTCGCCCGTGCAGCCGAGCGACGGCGTCCCGTCGGTGGCCTCCTCCAGGGTGAGCCGGGTGGGCACGACGGTGAGCAGCTTGCCCTTGCTGTGGCACTCCAGGACGTTGAGCGCGGAGTAGGTGGTGCGCACGACGTAGGTGCCGGGGGCGCCGTCGGCGATGACGGCGGTCATGGTGCCGTTGGGCGTGCCGTCGCTCTGGATGACCTGGCCGGTCCAGGTGCCGAGGAACGCCCCGGGGACCTCCTTGCCCGTGCGGGCGTCCCCCGGGCCGGTGGTGCCGCCCGCCGCGCCCTTGCCGCCGTCCCCGCCCCGCAGGACGCCCGAGCCGAGGACCGCGGCGACGACCGCCGCGGCCAGGAGCGCGCCGACCGCGGCGAGGACGGCCCTCGTTCTGCGCCGTCCGCTCCGGGAGGCCGGGGAGGCCTCCACGCCCTCCGTCGCGGGCGGCGGGCCCCACGCCTGCGGCGCCGCGTCCGCCGGGGGCGGGGCGGAACCGGCGGGGAGCGGCCCGGCGCCGGCCGGGAGCGGCCCGGCGTCCAGGGCCGTGGGGGCGCCGCCCTCCAGGTCCAGCAGCTCCACCGCCCGCCGGCTCACCCGCTCCACCACGGGCCCGGGCAGCCAGCCCGCGCCCACCAGGGCTCCGGCGCCGTCCGGCGCCAGCCGGCGGGCGACCTCCTCCGGGGAGGGGCGTGCCGCCGGGTCCTTGGCCAGGCACTCCTCGGTCAGGGCGCGCAGGTCCCCGGCGAGGCCCGGCCCGAGGACCGGCGTCTCGTGGACGACCTTGTACAGCAGCACGGCCGCGCCGTCCCCGGCGAAGGGCGGCTCGCCCGTGGCCGCGTAGGCGAGCACCGCCCCCAGCGAGAAGACGTCCGCCGCGCCCGTCACGCCACGGCCAAGGATCTGCTCGGGGGCCATGTAGCCGGGCGAGCCGACCGAGACGCCCGTGGCGGTCAGCGAGGCCGTGCCGTCCGTGGCCCGGGCGATGCCGAAGTCGATCAGCCGGGGCCCGTCGAGGGTGAGCAGCACGTTGGAGGGCTTGACGTCGCGGTGGACGAGGCCGAGGGCGTGGACGGCCGCCAGGGCTTCGGCGAGGCCCGCGCCGAGGGCCCGCACGGTCCGCTCCGGCTGGGGGCCGCCCGCCAGGACGGCCTCCGTGAGGGACGGGCCGGCCACGTAGCCGGTCGCCACCCAGGGCACCGCGGCCTCCGGGTCCGCGTCCAGCACGGGGGCCGTCCACGCCCCGCCGACGCTGCGCGCCGCCTCGACCTCGCGCCGGAAACGCGCGCGAAACTGCTCATCCAGGGCAAAATGGGGATGCACGGCCTTGACCGCGACGGTCCGGCCGCCGGCACTGCGGCCCAGGAAGACCCGGCCCATGCCGCCCGCCCCGAGCCGGCCCAGCAGCCGGTACGCACCGATGACCTGCGGATCCTCCGGCAGCAAGGGTTCCATCGGGCCTTTCGCCTCCCCCGGCGGGGGCCTGGGGCCCCGGTTTTCGGCCTATGACTCAATTCACGGGGGCTCCCAGGAACCCTCCAGGGCGGTTTCCCCATCCACCAGGACGGAACAAACCGTCATGTCCTTCGGGGCAGCAGCAACGTCCGGAGCGACGCGATGACGTACTCACCACACGGGGACTACCAGTCCCAGGGCCACCGCCGCGCATCCCGCGCGAAAAAATGGACGATCATCGTGGCGTCCATAGCCGTGCTGGGCCTGATAACCGCCGGCGTCCTGAACTACTTCAAGATCGGGCCGTTCTCGGACAAGGGCAAGCCGGTCAGCTTCGGCCAGGACCAGCCCGCCGGCGGCCAGGCGGGCGGCGCGAACGGCGCGCAGAAGGCGGACTCCAAGGTCCTGATGCCGACGGGCCCCAAGGCCGAGTTCAAGAACACCAGCACCCTCTCGGACGGCACCCAGGTCGCGGTGACGACCCTGGACGGCAAGAAGTCCGGCTTCAAGGGCAAGGTGTGGGTCTGGGCGCCCAAGGCGTACAACGACCCGAAGTTCAAGGACCACGGCTTCCCGGTCCTCATCGCGCTCCCGGGCGGCCCCGGCTTCCCGAACAACTACTGGATGGACGACGGAGGCCTGCACCTCGAGTCGTCGGTGACCAAGTGGTACAACGAGGGCAAGGGCAAGCCGTTCATCCTGGCGATGCCGGTCCTCAACCCCAAGCCGGACGACGGCGGCCTGTACTGGGACGGCAGTGACATCCCGGGCCAGCCGAAGATGGGCACCTGGCTGACCGAGGACGTCCCGGACCTGGTGAAGGCCAACTTCCGCACGGTGAAGTCGCGCGACGGCTGGGCGTTCATGGGCTCCTCCTCCGGCGCCTTCTCCGGCCTGAAGGCCGTCCTGAAGCACCCGGACAAGTTCAAGGCCGTGATCGCCTCCGGCCCGGACATCGTCCCGGACTCCCCGCTGTGGAAGGGCCACGAGAAGGAGAAGGCCGAGAACAACCCCGAGGTCCTCGCGAAGAACCTGATCGCCGCGAACAAGCCCGGGACCGACGTCTACCTCGCGTTCCAGTACGGGACGAAGGAGGCCAGCGTCATCCCGCACGTGGACAAGTTCATCGCGACCTACGGCAACAAGGGCCCGGTCCACACGCGCCTGCAGAAGATCGAGGGCGGCAAGCACAACGCCAAGACCTACATCCAGGGCATGAACGACGGCAGCATGCAGTGGATCAGTGAGCACATGGTGGGCCCCGTCGCCCCGTAGCCTTGCGGCTGACTGCTTGTTCCAGGAGCCCTGATCCCCTCCGGGGGGTCAGGGCTCCAGCAGTTCCACCCGCACGTCGGCCGGGAAGCCGGTCGTGGGGCCCGTGCGGCGCGCGAACTCGGTGACGCCCGCGAGCTGGTCGGGGCCGAAGCGGAAGTCCAGCGTCGTGAAGTAGCGCTCCAGCAGCCCGGCGTCGAAGGCCTCCCAGCGCGCCGCCTGCTCGGCCACCTTCGCGACCTCCTCCAGGGAGACGTCCCGGGAGGCCAGGAAGGCCTCGTGCACCTTGGCGACGATGTGCGGCTCGCGGGCCAGGTAGTCCCGGCGCACGGCCCACACGGCGAAGACGAACGGCAGGCCCGTCCAGTCCTTCCACATCTGCCCCAGGTCGTGGACCTCCAGGCCCAGCCGCGGGGCGTCGTGCAGGGAGGCCCGCAGGGCGGCGTCCCCGATCAGCACGGCGGCGTCCGCCTCGCGCATCATCAGGCTCAGGTCCGGCGGGCAGGTGTAGTAGTCCGGCTGCACGCCGTACCGCTCGGCCAGCAGCAGCTGCGCCAGGCGCACCGAGGTGCGCGAGGTGGACCCCAGCGCGACGCGGGCGCCGTCCAGCCGGTCCAGGGGGACCTGCGAGACGATCACGCAGGACATGACCGGGCCGTCGCAGCCCACGGCGATGTCGCGCAGGGCGACCAGGTCGTCGGCGTTGCGCAGGAACTCGACGAGGGTGACCGGGGCGATGTCCAGCTCGCCCTCGATCAGCTGCCGGCTGAGCTTCTCCGGGGTGTCCTTGGTCAGGTCCAGGTCCAGGAGGGTGCCGGTGCGCGCGAGGCCCCAGTACAGGGGCAGGCAGTTCAGGAACTGGATGTGACCCACGCGCGGACGGCTGCGCTGGGGGGTGCCGGCTTCGGGGTCGGTCTCTACGGCCGAGGCAGAAATGTCCACATCCGGAGGCTAGCCCCGGGCGCGCGCCGCGGCGGGGGCGGGGGTGCGCCCGGCGGTGCCCGACTGGGGATCTTTTCCGTCAGGAACACCGGGAAAACCATCCGACAGCGTGATCTTCAACTCCTTCCGCGCGAGAACCCTCGCGTGCTAGGCTCGCCGCAAGTTGCAGTTTGGTTTCCCTTGCAGTACAGAGCCTGCGGAGCATGTGACCCGCAGGCTTTTGTAGTTTTCAGACTTCTCGCAGGTTCTGGAGCAGGGCAACCCTTTGGGCCCAAGGAGGGCTTTATGGCTACCGGAACCGTGAAGTGGTTCAACGCTGAAAAGGGCTTTGGCTTCATCGCCCAGGACGGCGGGGGCCCCGACGTCTTCGTCCACTACTCCGCGATCAACGCCTCTGGCTTCCGCTCCCTCGAGGAGAACCAGCAGGTCAACTTTGACGTCACGCAGGGCCCGAAGGGCCCGCAGGCGGAGAACGTCACCCCGGTCTGATCCTCGGATCCTTCCGGTGTGACAGCCCGACCGATCGCGGTCGACGTGCTGTACCCAAGGAGCCCTGCTCCCCCGCTTCGGCGGAGGGGCGGGGCTCCTGCCTTTCCCCCCACCCGTCGCTGATCGTTAACCCTCCCTTAGCGACTTCTTTACGACCGATTTCTTTCACTTTCTGTCATACAGAGCATTGATTTCGATCGCATAGCGTTCGGCGATCACGGACCGCCGCAGTTTGAGGGTCGGCGTCAGCGTCCCGTCCGCCACCGTGAAATCCCCGTCGACAATCGCGAAGGCCCGAATCCGGGCCGGCCGGGACACCGCCGCGTTCGCCGCCTCCACGGCCTCCGCGCACAGCGCCCGCACCGCCGGGTGCCGGGCCGGCCGCCCGCCGAGATCCACGCCCTCGCGCTCCGCCCAGGCCGCGACCTCCTGCGCGTCCAGCGTGAGCAGCGCCACCGGATGGGGACGCCGGTCGCCGATCAGCACGGCGCGGGAGACCCACCGGGACTGCTGCACGGCGAACTCGACCGGCGCCGGCGCGAGGTTCTTGCCGCCCGAGGTGATGATCAGGTCCTTCTTCCGGCCGGTGATGGTGAGATAGCCGTCCCCGTCGAGCGCGCCGAGGTCCCCGGTGTGCAGCCAGCCGTCCGCGTCCAGCACCCCGGCCGTCGCTTTTGGGGCGTTGCGGTAGCCCGCGAAGACCCCCGGACCGCGGGCCAGCACCTCGCCGTCCTGCGCGATCCGCACCTCGCAGCCGGGCACCGGCCTGCCCACCGTCCCGGGGCGGACCGCGCCCGGGTGGTTCAGGGTGATCACGCCGGTGGCCTCCGTCATCCCGTAGCCCTCGTAGAGGGCGATGCCGCAGGCGCGCAGGAAGTCCAGGGTCTGCGGGGCGATCGGGGCGGCCCCGGTGATCGCCAGCTTCAGCCGGCCCCCGAAGGCCTCCCGCACCCGCGCGAACAGGCCCGCGTCCGCCGCCCGCCAGGCCGCCGACAGCTCCCCGGCGGGCTCCTCGCCCCGCGCCTGCAGGGCAGCGACCTCCAGACCGGTGCGCACCGCCGCCTCCAGCCGGGCCCGGCCCTCCGGCCCGGACGCCTCGGCCGCCGAGACCACCGAGGCGTGCACCTTCTCGAACAGGCGCGGCACGGACGGCAGGTGCGTGGGCCGCGCCTCGGCCAGCTCGGCGACGACGTCCTCGATCCGCCCGCCGAAGTAGCACAAGGTGCCGCCGCGGACGAACACCGACAGCTGGATGAGCTGGGCCAGCAGGTGCGCGAGCGGCAGGTAGAGGTACGTGACGTCGCCGGGCCCGCCCCCGACGAGGTCGGCGGAGGCGTCGTCGACGGCCGTGAAGTTGCCGTGCGTGAGCAGGCAGCCCTTGGGCGGGCCCGTGGTCCCGGAGGTGTAGACGATCGCGCACAGGTCCTCAGGGGTACGGGCCGCGCTCCGGTCGAGGAGCTCCGCCACGGACACCGCCTCGTGGGGCAGCGGGTCGTCCATCAGCACCACGTGCCGCAGCTCCGGCAGCTTCGCGCGGACGCCCGCCACGCGCGCCGCCAGGGCGGCGTTCTCGCACACGGCCACGCAGGCGCCCGAGTCGGCCAGCACCCAGGCCAGTTCCTCGTCGCCCGCCGTCGGGTAGACCGGCACCACGACGGCGCCCGCGGCCAGCGCGCCGAAGTGGGTGCGGGTCCATCCGGGGCGCGTCTCGGAGAAGACGGCGACGCGCTCCCCGGGGCGCACCCCGAGGGCCATCAGGCCGCGGCCGGTCTCCTGCACGGCGGCCCACAGGGCCGTGTAGCCGAGCTCCGTCCACCCTCCTGCGCGCCGGAACCGCTGGGCGGGCTGCGGGCCGTACCGCCCGGCGGCCCACTGGGCGAGAACGGCGAGCGTACGGGGGCGCTGGCGCTGGCTCATGACTCCTCCAGTGGCTGGGGCCGGCCCGGCACCGCCGGACTGCGCCGTCGCGGCTGATCGCCGTTGCGGCGGAAGAGCGTGCTCGGCGAGCGGGCCGTGTCGACCGCGGGGAAGACGCCCCCTCGCACCGGCACGTGCCCCTGCGAAGGCCCGGGCCGCGCCCGCACTTCACCCGCCGCAGCGGCGATCAGCCACGACGGTGGCGCCCGGCGGTGCCGGACCCGCCCGGGCCCGTACGCCTGGCACCCGCGCCGGGGCCTTCCCGAACGTTAGGGACGTTCGCCCGCGCCGGGAGTGACCGGAACGGTCGGCCCCGCTGACCCCGGCGCTCAACGGAGTTACCGTCATTCACATGACGAGTCGCACGATCACCGTGCATCACGTACGCGCCACCCTCACCGGCCCCCGGCGACTCGGCATCGACACCGTGCCCCTCCTGCAGAGCGCCCGCATCCCCCCGCTGCTCCTGGGCGACGCGCACGCACGCGTGACGCCCGAGCAGTTCACGCGCCTGGTCATCGGCGTCCGGCAGGCCACCCGCGACGAGTTCCTGGGGCTGGGGAGCGTACCCAGCCGACCGGGCACGTTCGCGATGATGTGCCACGCGTGCATCGGCTGCCCCGACCTCGGCACGGCCCTGCGCCGCGCCACCCGCTTCTACGGCCTCTTCCCCGGCGGCCCCGACCTCGCCGTCGAACGCTGCGGCCCCGACGCCGTGTTCGCCGTGCGCACCGACCTGCGGGCGCTCGCCGAGGGCCCCTTCGCCGCCGAGTGCCTGGTGCTGCTCTGGCACCGCCTGGCGAGCTGGCTGACCGGCCGCCGGATCCCCCTGCGCTGGGCGGAGTTCGCCCATCCGGCGCCGCCGTACGCGGGCGAGTACGGCCCGCTGTTCGGCTGCCCGGTGCGCTGCGGCGCGCCGCGCACCCGCGCCGGCTTCGACCCGCGCTGGCTGGCCGCGCCGGTCGTCCGGGACGAGGCCGGCCTCGTGGAGCTGCTGCGGCGCGCGCCCGCCGGGCTGCTCGGCCCCCGCGAGTACGGCACGACGGTCGCCGAGCAGGTGCGCCACGCGCTGGTGCGGGCGCTGCGGGAGGGCCCGCAGCGCCGGGCGGGCCGGCTGCCGGAGGTGGCGCAGCTCGCCGCGCGCCTCGCGGTGAGCCCGGCGACGCTGCGGCGGCGGCTGAAGGAGGAGGGCACGTCCTACCGGCGGCTGCGCGACCAGGTGCTGCGGGAGGCGGCGGTGGCCGGGCTGGCGGAGGGGCGGGAGCCGATCGCGGAGCTCGCGGAGCGGCTGGGCTTTTCGGAGGACACGGCCTTCCACCGCGCGTTCCGCCGTTGGACCGGCACCACGCCGGGCGCGTACCGGCTCCTGGACGGACACGAACGGGGTCAGCAAAGCTGAGCTTTCCGGTCAGCCTCTTTCCTACCCGCCGGTCACTACGGTCTCCCCGATCCCCGCTGTCCCCGGGGCGTTTCGCGGACGTCATCCGCGACGAGACATGAGTGACTCCTCACCACCGCACTGTCGGGAGAGCCGCATGCACTTGCGTAGGCACTTGCGTACGAAGGCCTGGGCCGCCGTCGCCGCCCTGGCCGTCTCACTGGGTTGCGCGGGCACGGCCGGCGCCGCCGGGCCCGCGCCCGCCCCCCGGGCGGGTGACGTCGTCACCTCCGCGCCGACCTCCTTCCACCCGCTGCCCGGCCAGCCCACGGGCACGAAGGCCTGGCACATCACCTACCGCTCCACCACGGCCAAGGGCGCGCCCAACGTCGTCTCCGGGACGGTGATCGTCCCCCAGGACGGCAGAAAGGGGCCGCGGCCGCTCGTGACGTACGCCGTGGGGACGATCGGGCTCGCCGACCACTGCGCGCCGTCGGCCGGCTTCCCCTACGGCACGGCGGTGGAGGCCAACCTGATCCAGCAGCTCACACTGCGCGGCTGGGCGGTGGCCGTCACCGACTACGAGGGCCTCGGAACGCCCGGCGAGCACACGTACACCGTCGGCCGGGCCGAGGGCCACGCCGTCCTCGACGCGGCCCGCGCCGCGCTGCGCCTGCCGCAGGCCGGGCTGGCCGAGGGCTCGCCGGTCGGCGTGATGGGCTACTCGCAGGGCGGCCAGGCCGCGAGCTGGGCCGCCGAGCTGCACGCCTCGTACGCCCCCGAGCTCAACCTCAAGGGCACGGCCGCGGGCGGCGTCCCCGCCGACCTCGTCCGGGTCGCCGAGTTCAACGACGGCGGCATCGGCAGCGGCCTGGTGCTCATGGGCGCCATCGGGCAGGACGCGGCCTACCCCGAGCTGGGCCTCGCCTCCTACCTCAACGACAAGGGCAGGCGGCACGTCGACTTCCTGAAGAAGCACTGCGTGGCCGCCGACGCCGTCGCGGGCCTGTTCAAGCGGATCTCCGACGTGACGGTCAGGAACCCGCTGCACCAGCCGGACTGGCAGCGCGTGCTGCACCTCTCCGACCTCGGCACCCGGGCCCCCGACCGGCCCGTCTACCTCTACCACGGCACCACCGACGAGCTGATCCCCTACGCGGGCGCGCAGCAGCTGCGCGCCGCGTGGTGCGCGAAGGAGGCCGCCGTGCAGTGGAAGTCGCTGCCGCTGGCAGGGCACGTCGGCGGCGTGATCGCCGAGTCCGTCCCGGCGGCGAACTGGCTCGCCGACCGCTTCGCAGGCAAGTCCGCGGCGGGCAACTGCTGAACCGCCGGTGCGCGCCGAGCGCTGGACCGGGCGCCCGCCCCGGTTCAGCGCTCGTACAGCCGCTCCACCTCCCGCGCGAAGTCCCGGGCGATGACCTCCCGCTTGAGCTTCAGGGACGGCGTGAGGTGGCCGGCCTCCTCCGTGAAGTCCACGGGCAGGACGGCGAAGCGCCGTATCGACTCCGCCCGCGAGACCAGGGCGTTGGCGTCGTCCACCGCCGTCTGCAGCTCCGCGAGGAGCTCCGCGTCCCGCACCAGCTCCTGCGGCGGCAGGCCCTCCTTGCCGTGCATGCGGCACCAGTGGGCGACGCCGTCGGCCTCCAGGGTGAGCAGGGCGGTGATGTAGGGGCGGTCGTCGCCGACGACCATGCACTGGCCGACCAGCGGGTGCCCGCGCAGCCGGTCCTCCAGCGGCGCGGGGGCGACGTTCTTGCCGGCGGAGGTGACGAGCAGCTCCTTCTTGCGGCCGGTGATAGTGAGGTAGCCGTCCGCGTCGAGCGCGCCCAGGTCCCCGGTGGGGAACCACTCCCCCGGCGCCGCGGGCACCGCCTTCCCCAGCTCGCCGTCCCAGTACCCGGCGAAGACGTGCCCGCCGCGCAGCAGCACCTCGCCGTCCTCCGCGATCCGCACGGCCCCGCCGGGCAGCGGCCGGCCGACCGTGCCGAGGCGGGGGCGGTGCGGCGGGGTGACGGTGGCCGCGGCGGTGGTCTCGGTGAGGCCGTAGCCCTCGAAGACCTCGATGCCCGCGCCCGTGCAGAAGGCGCCGAGGCGCTCGCCGAGCGGGGAGCCGCCGCTGAGCACGTGCCGGACCCGGCCGCCGAGCGCGCCGCGGATCCGGCGGTAGACCAGCGGGTCGTACAGGGCGCGGGCGGCCCGCAGCGCGGGGCCGGGCCCGGGACCGGTGCCCTGCCGGCGGGCCGCCTCCGCCTCGCCCCAGCGCCGGGCGACGCGGGCTGCGCGGTCGAAGAGGGCGGCGCGGCCCGCCCGCTCGGCGGCGGCCCGGCCGGTGTTGTAGACCTTCTCCAGCACGTAGGGGATCACGAGCAGGAAGGTGGGCCGGAAGCCGGCGAGGTCCGCGAGCAGGTCCTCGGTGCGCAGGGAGGGGGCGTGGCCCACCCGGACGCGGGCGCGCATGCAGGCGACGGCGGCGGTGCGGCCGAAGACGTGCGAGAGGGGGAGGAACAGGAGCGTGGCGGCGGGCTCCTTGCCGAGGGCCTTGAAGAGCGGGTGCAGCAGCTCGATGGAGTTGTCGGCTTCGGTGAAGAAATTGGCGTGGGTGAGGACGCAGCCCTTGGGCCGGCCGGTGGTGCCCGAGGTGTAGATGAGGGTGGCGATGTCCTCGGGGGTACGGGTGGCCCGGGCCTCGGTGACGGCCGCGTCGGGCAGGCCGCGGCCCGCGGCCGTCAGGCGGGCGACGGCGCCCGCCTCGATCTCCCACAGGTGGGCGAGGCCGGGCAGGGCGCCGCGCTCGGCCTCCACCAGCCGCGTCTGCTCCGGGCCCTCGACGACGCAGGCGGCGGCCCCCGAGTCGTGCAGGATCCAGCGGACCTGCGCGGCGGAGGAGGTGGGGTAGACGGGGACGGGGACCAGCCCGGCGGCCCAGGCGGCGAAGTCCAGGAGCGTCCACTCGTAGCGGGTGCGGGCCATGAGGGCGAGCCGGTCGCCGGGCCGCAGCCCGTGCGCGATCAGGCCCTTGGCGGTGGCAAGCACCTCGGCGGCGAAGGCGGCGGCGCTGACGTCGCGCCAGGTGCCGTCGGGCTGCTTGCGGCTGAGGACGGCCTCGGCGGGGGCCTCGGCGGCGTTGCCGAAGGGCAGGTCGCCGAGGGACCCCCGTAAGACGGGCGGGGCGAGCGGCGGGAGGTACGCCTCGCGGACGGCTCCGTCGACGTAGGTGATGCGGGGTGGGGCTGCGTTGTGCGATATGGACACGTGCGGCTCCCTACTGGGCGGTAAGAGGCGGCAATCTACGCCTCCGGAGCCGCTCCCTCCAGACCGCCGCTAGTCCTTACGGCCACCCGCCACCCGCCCGTTTTGCCGATACGTGCCCCGTTGTGCCCGTTTTAGCGTCGTCGTCATGAACACCACCCGGAGCACCCGCACCGCACTGCGCACCGCCCTGGCCACCACCGTGCTCGCCGGCACCGTGGCCGCACCCACCGCGGCGTTCGCCGCCGGCGGCACCGGCAGCGGCACCGGCAGCCCGCCGGGCGTCGTCGTCGACGGCGAGGCCGCTCGCGACGGCGACGCCGAGCACGCCGGGAAGACCGGCGGGAAGAACGGCGACCGGCAGGAGAACGGCGGCGCCGCCACCGGCAAAGCGCCCCCCGAGGGCGGCGCCGCCGCCGGCGAGGCGGCCCGGGAGCGCCCGGACACCGATCCCGCCCTCGTCGGCGGCGCGCTGGCGGCGGCGGGAGTCCTCGGCGGGGCCGGGGTGCTCACCGCGCGCCGCCGCGCGGGCATGGAGCGCTGAGCGGGCCGCCGGCCCCGCCCCCGGACGCAGCCGGAGCTAGGAACGGGCGGGCACCCAGCGCCGCCCGTTCCTGAGGTTCTCCAGCCCGGTCCAGGCGAAGTTCATCAGCGTCTCCGCCGTCTGCCGCTCGCACGGAGCGGCGCCGTCGCGGTCGTTGGACCACCCGGCGAGCGACTCCGCCGCGCCCACCAGGGCGTGGGCGACGCCCGCGACCTCGACCTCGGGCAGGGGCTCGGTGCAGCCGCCCGCCTCGGCCGTCTCCGCGATCAGCCGGGTGACGACGTCCACGAGCCGCTGCCGCAGGGCGGCCACCTCCAGCGCGAACGGCTCCCCGTGGGTGCGCGCCTGGCAGTGCAGCACCGCCCAGCCGTCGGGGTGCGCGGCGGTGTGCGCGAAGAAGCCGCGCAGCCCGTTCCACAGCCGCCGGTCGGCCGGCGCCTCCGGGTCGACGGCCGCCTGCACGGCCGTGATGAGCGCCTCCGCCTCGCGCCGGATGCAGGCGCTGAAGAGGTCTTCCTTCGAGTGCAGGTAGAGGTAGACCAGCGGCTTGGACGCCCCGGCCAGCTCGGCTATCTCGTCCATCGACGCGGCCCGGTACCCACGGCGCGCGAAGACGGCCACCGCGGCGTCGAGCATCTGGCGCTCGCGCACCTCCCGCGGCATGCGCTTCGTCCTGCCCTTCGGCTTCCCCTGGGCCTGAAGTACGTCGGTCTGTGCAGCATTCACGACAAACATCCCTCCGCCCCCGTCACGTTACCGGCAGGTAATGTTACGGGGTGGAGGGATGCGGGGTAGGGCCGTTCGGTCCACTCCCTACGGACGGGTCAGTCAAGATCCCGTCATGCGGCCGCGGAAACCGGTCAGGCGGCCACGGGCTGCGGCTGCGCGTCCACGCGGGACTCGCCGTCCTCCAGGTGCGAACCGTCGGCCGTCGCGTACGCCTCGCGGTCCAGGATCTTCTCCCGGGAGGCCACCAGGATCGGCACGACCGACTGACCGGCGACGTTGGTGGCGGTGCGCATCATGTCCACGATCGGGTCGATCGCCAGCAGCAGGCCCACGCCCGCCATCGGCAGGCCCAGCGTCGACAGCGTCAGGGTCAGCATCACCGTGGCGCCGGTCAGGCCGGCGGTCGCGGCCGAGCCGATCACCGAGACGAAGGCGATCAGGATGTAGTCCTTGACCTCCAGCGGCACGTCGAAGACCTGCGCGACGAAGATCGCGGCGATGGCCGGGTAGATCGAGGCGCAGCCGTCCATCTTGGTCGTCGAGCCGAACGGCACCGCGAAGGACGCGTACTCCTTGGGCACGCCGAGCCGCTCGGTGACCTTCTGCGTCAGCGGCATCGTGCCGACCGAGGAGCGGGAGACGAAGGCCAGCTGGATGGCCGGCCAGGCGCCCTTGAAGAACTGCAGCGGGTTGACCTTGGCGACGCCCGCCAGCAGCAGCGGGTAGACGCCGAACATCACGATGGCGCAGCCCACGTAGATGTCCGCGGTGAACGTCGCGTACTTGCTGAGCAGGTTCCAGCCGTAGGTGGAGATGGCGGTGCCGACCAGGCCGAGCGTGCCCAGCGGGGCGAGCTTGATGACCCACCACAGGGCCTTCTGCAGCAGCTCCAGCACGGAGTGGCTGAGGGTGAGGACCGGCTTCGCCTTCTCGCCCACCTTCAGGATCGCGATGCCCACGACCACGGCCATGAAGACGATCTGCAGGACCTTGAGCTCGGTGAAGGGCGTGACGACGTCGGTCGGGATGATCCCGGTGAGGAAGTCCAGCCAGGAGCCGTGCTTCTTGGGCTCGGCGCCGTCGGCGGCGGTCAGGCCGGTGCCCGCGCCCGGGTCGGTGAGCAGGCCGATGCCGAGGCCGATGACGACCGCGATCAGCGACGTGATCATGAACCACATCAGGGTGCGGGTGGCCAGCCGGGCGGCGTTGGACACGTTCCGCAGGTTGGTGATCGACACCAGGATCGCGAAGAACACCAGCGGCGCGATGACCAGCATCAGCAGCTGGACGAAGATGTCGCCGATCTTGCCCAGCGTGGTGCCGAGCCAGGAGATGTCACCGCTCTTGGCGGCCCAGCCGAGCAGGGCGCCGAGGACGAGACCGAGCAGGATCTGGGCCCAGAAGGGGACGCTGGGTATGCGCCCGCGCAGGGACGGCGTGGGGGACGGGGGTGTCGATGACAACGGAAGCTCCGGTTACAGACGGAAGAAAAAGGGCGTGAAGCGCCGGGGAAATCCGTTTGCGCAGGATCTCCGGCCGCGGTGGACATGGCGTCAGCGGCGACAACAGGCCGCGGAGACACAGCGGCAAAGATCGACGTGCAGGCGCGCCACGAGCACGGGGCCCGTGGGGAACTGGTGCGCTGCTGCTGTCTTCATGTCCAATACGTTAACACCCGGACTTTGAGGAGCCCAAAGGTCTTCTTTGGGTCCGTGAGACTCCCGAAGGCACCGGCGAAAAATCGGGCAAACGTGACGAGGGTTACGCCCCGTCCTCCTGGGCGGCGCTGGAGTTGATGCGCTCCTTCGCCCGGTCCACGCGCCGGACGATCTGCTCGGACATCGCGTCGCGCTGCTTGCGCAGCAGCACCCAGCTCAGCGGCGCCGACAGCACCAGCGAGAGCAGCACCATCCACATGAGGTTCGAGCTGCCCACGCCCAGCGGGATCACGTGCGCGTAGCAGAGCACGTAGACGAGGGCGAAGCAGCCGATGAGCAGGCCGAATCGCAGGGCGGTGTAGCGGAGCGACGCGTACTTCTGGCTACTCACGGACGGGACCTTCTTCTCGACGGCGACCAGGGGGTGCATTCAGTACAGCACGGCCCGAAGTGGATCTCAGAGGCGCATCGCCTGCGGCGTCTCGCGCAGCGAGGCGTCGGGGCCGGGGTACTCGCGGATGACCTCGTAGCGGGTGTTGCGCTCGACCGGGCGGAAGCCCGCCTCGCGGATCAGCTCCAGCAGGTCGTCACGCGTGAGCTTGTTCGGCGTGCCGTAGTTGTCCGCGTCGTGCGTGATCTTGTACTCGACGACCGAGCCGTCCATGTCGTCCGCACCGTGCTGCAGCGCGAGCTGCGCGGTCTGCACGCCATGCATGACCCAGAAGACCTTCACGTGCGGCACGTTGTCGAACAGCAGCCGCGAGACCGCGAAGGTCTTCAGCGCCTCGGCGCCCGTCGCCATCGAGGTCCGCGCCTGCAGGCGGTTGCGGACCTTGCCGTCCTTCATGTCCACGAAGTCGTGCTGGTAGCGCAGCGGGATGAAGACGTGGAAACCACCGGTCTCGTCCTGCAGCTCGCGCAGGCGCAGCACGTGGTCCACGCGGTGGCGCGGCTCCTCGATGTGGCCGTAGAGCATCGTCGCCGGGCCCTTGAGGCCCTTGGAGTGCGCCAGGCGGTGGATGCGCGACCAGTCCTCCCAGTGGGTGTCGTGGTCGACGATGTGCCGGCGGACCTCCCAGTCGAAGATCTCCGCGCCGCCGCCGGTCAGCGACTCCAGACCGGCGTCGATCAGCTCGTCGAGGATCTCGTCGGCCGGCAGGCCCGAGATCTTCTCGAAGTGCTGGATCTCGGTGGCGGTGAAGGCCTTCAGCGAGACGTTCGGCAGCGCCTCCTTGAGGGCCTTCAGGGAGCGCGGGTAGTAGCGCCAGGGCAGCGTCGGGTGCAGGCCGTTGACGATGTGCAGCTCGGTGAGGTTCTCGCTCTCCATCGCCTTGGCCAGGCGCACGGCCTCCTCGATGCGCATCGTGTACGCGTCCTTCTCGCCCGGCTTGCGCTGGAACGAGCAGTACGCGCACGACGCCGTGCACACGTTCGTCATGTTCAGATGACGGTTGACGTTGAAGTGGACGACGTCGCCGTTCTTCTGCGTGCGGACGTGGTGGGCGAGCCCGCCCAGCCAGGCCAGGTCGTCGGACTCGTAGAGGGCGATGCCGTCCTCACGGGTCAGCCGCTCCCCGGCGAGGACCTTCTCCTCCAGCTCGCGCTTGAGCCCCGCGTCCATGACGTCCGCCTCTCCGATACTTCCGCTTTACGAACTCTCCCGAGCGTATCCCTACGCCTCGTCGGGCAGTTCGCCGACCCGGTTCTCCCACTTCGTGGACAGCACGATCGTGGTGCGGGTGCGGGCCACGCCCTTGGTGCCGGACAGCCGGCGGATGGTGCGCTCCAGGCCGTCCACGTCGCTGACGCGGACCTTGAGCATGTACGAGTCGTCGCCCGCGATGAACCAGCAGTCCTCGATCTCGGCCAGGTCGCGCAGCCGGCGCGCCACGTCCTCGTGGTCGGCGCTGTCCGACAGCTGCAGGCCGATCAGGGCGGTGACGCCGAGGCCGAGCGACGCGGCGTTGACGGTCGCGCGGTAGCCCGTGATGACGCCGGCCGCCTCCAGGCGGTTGATCCGGTCGGTGACGCTCGGCCCGGAGAGGCCCACGAGCCGGCCCAGCTCCGCGTACGAGGCCCGGCCGTTCTCCCGGAGGGCCTGGATGAGCTGCCTGTCCACCGCGTCCATAACCTGGCACCTTTCAATAATCGGCGAACTCGCCGCGTTTCATGTAGAATCTAAGGCATGCAGGGCTTCAGAGCCCGCAAATCTTCGCTCAACTCGCTAGATCAACGACGATCCTTCAGGAGTGACGTAACCGTGTACACGATCGAGATGGCCTACGCCCGCATGCGCGAGATGCAGGACCTGGCCAACCGCTCGCGTGCCCACCAGACCGCCGAGCGCCGCGCCGAGGCCAAGGCCGCCCGCTCCCTCAGCCGGGCCGCGCGCTCCGGGAAGCGCTAGTCCCCCTCCGGGGAGCGCGCACCACCCAGCTCTCCCTTCCACCGGCGGTACAGCCGGTGCGGCACACCCGCCGCATCCAGCACCCGCCCCGCGACGAAGTCCACCAGATCCTGGATGTGCGTCGCACCCGCGTAGAACGCCGGAGAGGCGGGCAGCACCACTGCGCCCGCCTCGTCGAGCGCCACCAGCTGACGCAGCGTCTGACCGCTCAGCGGCGTCTCCCGCACGGCGACCACCAGCGGCCGCCGCTCCTTGAGCGTCACGCTCGCGACCCGCTGCAGCAGGTCCTTCGACAGCCCCAGCGCCACCCCGGCCACACAGGCCGTGCTCGCCGGGACGATCAGCATCCCCTTCACCGGATACGAGCCGGACGACGGCCCCGCGGCGAGGTCCCCGGCGGGCCAGAACCGCACGTCGCCGAGGTCCGGCGCCGGGAAGTGCGGCTTCCCGTCGGCGCCCAGCGCCAGCCACTCCCGCAGGTCCTCCTGCCAGTGGCCGTCACGGAACTTGATCCCGGTCTCGTCCAGCAACGTCAGCCGCGACGCGCGGCTCACCACCAGGTCCACGGCCTCCCCGGCCGCCAGCAGCCCCCGCACCACGGCGGCGGCGTACGGCGTACCGGACGCGCCGGACACCCCGACCACCCACGGCCGGCGCTCCGGACACTGCGTTCCACGTTCGTACGGCTCCACGCCCCCGAGCCTAGCCGCAGGCCCGGAAGCGCCCGCGCGAGGCGGCCCCGGCTAGACGCCGAGCCCGCGCACCACCAGATCCAGCAGGGCGCACACGAAAAGCGCAATGCCGATGAAACCGTTGACCGTGAAAAATGCCCTGTTCAGGCGGGACAGGTCGTGCGGCTTGACGATGGTGTGCTCGTAGAGGAACGCCGCGGCCACGACGGCCAGGCCCACCCAGAAGAACACCCCCGCCCCCGTGATCGCCCCGTACCAGGCCAGCAGCCCCGTGGTGATCACATGGCAGACGCGGGCGCCGTGCAGCGCGGCCGGGACGCCGAAGCGGGCCGGCGTCGACTTCACGCCGTGCGCGCGGTCCGCCATCACGTCCTGGCAGGCGAAGATCAGGTCGAAGCCGCCGATCCACACGCCCACCGCGAGCCCGAGGACCACCGCCTCCCAGGACCACTCCCCCGTCACCGCGAGCCACGCGCCCACCGGGCCCATCGCCTGGGCCAGGCCCAGGATCGCGTGCGGGAAGTCGGTGAATCGTTTCCCGTAGGGATAGACCACCATCGGGACCACCGCGATCGGGGCCAGCGCCAGGCACAGCGGGTTCAGCAGGGCCGCCGCGCCCAGGAAGAAGAAGACGGCGATCCCGGCGCCGGTCCACGCCGAGCGGACGGACACCGCGCCGGTGACGATCTCGCGGTGGGCGGTGCGCGGGTTCCGCGCGTCGATCTCGCGGTCGATGATGCGGTTGCAGGCCATCGCGAAGGTGCGCAGGCCGACCATCGCGACGGTGACCAGCAGCAGCCGCGTCCAGTGGACGTTGCCGTACGTCTTGAACATCGCGGTGAGGGTGGCGATGTAGGCGAAGGGCAGCGCGAAGACGGAGTGCTCGATCATCACGAGCCGCAAGAACGCCTTCACCTTGCCGCTCGACGGCGCCGGGCCCGGGCTGAGGACCCCTTCCGCTGCGGACGTCACAGTCCGTACTCCTTCCACCGGCGGTCGACCTTCGCCGCCGTCTGCGGGTCGGACTCGACCATGTGCGGCCACCCCCCGTCGCGCGTGTAGCCCTCCTCGGGCCACTTCGCCGTCGCGTCGATGCCCGCCTTGCCGCCCCAGAACTGCTGGTAGGAGGCGTGGTCGAGGTGGTCGACCGGGCCCTCGACGACCGTCAGGTCGCGGGCGTAGTCGGTGTTGCCGAGCGCCCGCCAGGACACCTCGTGCAGGTCGTGCACGTCGCAGTCCGCGTCCACCACGATGATCAGCTTGGTCAGCGACATCATGTGCGCGCCCCAGATGGCGTGCATGACCTTCTGCGCGTGCTTGGGGTACTTCTTGTCGATCGAGACGATCGCGCAGTTGTGGAAGCCGCCGGACTCCGGCAGGTGGTAGTCCACGATGTCCGGGATGATGATCTTCAGCAGGGGCAGGAAGAACCGCTCCGTGGCCCGGCCCAGCGGGCCGTCCTCCGTCGGCGGGCGGCCGACCACGATGGACTGCAGCAGCGGCCGCTTGCGCATCGTCACGCAGTCGATCGTCAGCGCCGGGAAGGGCTCCTGCGGCGTGTAGAAGCCGGTGTGGTCGCCGAAGGGGCCCTCCGGGAGCATCTCGCCCGGCTCCAGCCAGCCCTCGATGACGACCTCGGCGTTCGCGGGAACCTGCAGCGGGACGGTCTTGCAGTCGACCATCTCGATGCGCTTGCCGGAGACGAAGCCGGCGAAGAGGTACTCGTCGATGTCGCCGGGCAGCGGCGCCGTGGAGGCGTAGGTGACGGCCGGCGGGCAGCCGAAGGCGATGGCGACGGGCAGCCGCTCGCCGCGCTTGGCGGCCACCTGGTAGTGGTTGCGGCTGTCCTTGTGGATCTGCCAGTGCATGCCGATGGTGCGCTTGTCGTGGCGCTGCAGGCGGTACAGGCCCAGGTTCCGCACGCCCGTCTCCGGGTGCTTGGTGTGGGTCAGGCCCAGGTTGAAGAAGGAGCCGCCGTCCTCGGGCCAGGTGAAGAGCGCCGGCAGCTTGTCGAGGTCGACGTCGTCGCCGGTGAGGACGACCTCCTGCACCGGGGCGTCCTTGATCTTGCGCGGCGGCACGTGCGCCATCGCGCCGAGCTTGCCGAACGCCTCGCGGATGCCGATGAAGCCCTGCGGCAGCTCGGGCTTGAGCAGCCCGCCGATCTTGGCGCTGATCTCGTCGTAGGACGTCAGGCCGAGCGCCTTGAGCAGGCGGCGGTCGGTCCCGAAGACGTTCATGGCGAGCGGCATGTCCGCTCCCTTGACGTTCTCGAAGAGCAGTGCGGGGCCGCCCGCCTTGTTCACCCTGTCGGTGATCTCACCGATTTCCAGGTACGGATCGACTTCCGCCTTGATGCGCTTGAGGTCGCCGTCGCGCTCCAGCGCCCGGAGGAACGAGCGAAGGTCGTCGTAAGCCATGCGCTCCAGTATCAAGCACGCACTACGCTGGACCGGTATCGGGGCCGCGAAGCGGCCCGTACCGCCGTTTCCGGGGAGCCGTCCGACATGCTCAGGTATCTGCCGTTCCTGCTGATCCTGGCGCTGTGGATCTACGCCTTCGTGGACTGTCTGAACACCCCGGAGAAGGAGATCCGCGGCCTGCCGAAGATCGGCTGGGTGCTCGTCATCCTGCTCTTCGGCGAGGTGCTGATCGGGCCGGTCGCCTGGTTCATCGCGGGGCGTCCGCGCGCCGCGGCCGGGCCGCGCCGCCAGGGGCGGGGCGGGGAGCGGCAGTGGGTCGCGCCCGACGACAACCCCGAGTTCCTGAAGTCGCTCCGGCGCGACCAGGGCGACCCGCCGCCCGCGACCTGATCCCGTCCCCGCGGCCGGACCCTGACGGCCGGTCGGACGAGTCGCCCGTCCGGCCGTCACCCGGTGTCACGGCCGTCACCCGCCGTACGGCGTAGCCGGCCATCGCCCGATCGGGTAATAAGAAAAGCCGATCCCGGCCGCCGTACGCCGCCACAGAGATCAACTCGTCCCTCTTCACCGCCATTTGGCACCCCGCCCACGCCCCCTCCCCCGTCCTTGACGCAGCCGTGCAGGGAGAGTCCGGCAGGCCACACTGAGGCCTCACGCGACTCAAGGGAGAGGGGCGCACGCCATGCCCGACATGACCCGACGCAGACTCATCGGCTCCGCCGCGGGCGCCGTGGGCGGCGCCGCGGCACTGTCGCTGCTGCCGCCGAGCGTGCGGCGGGCGGTCGCCGCCGGACCGGCCCGGCGCGGCTCGTTGCGCGACATCGAGCACGTGGTTCTGCTCATGCAGGAGAACCGGTCCTTCGACCACTACTTCGGCACCCTCAAGGGCGTGCGGGGCTTTTCCGACCCCGACGCCGTGAAGCTGCCGGACGGGCGGAGCGTCTTCCACCAGCCGGACGAAAAGAACCCGGCCGGCTACCTGCTGCCGTTCCGGCTCGACACGCAGAAGACGAGCGCCCAGGCCATCCCGTCCACCAGCCACGCCTGGTCCGTCCAGCACGAGGCGTGGAACGGCGGGAAGATGGACTCCTGGATGCCGGCGCACCGCAAGGCCGACGGCGCGAACGGCCCGTACGTGATGGGCTACCACACGCGCGAGGACATCCCCTTCCAGTTCGCCCTCGCGGAGGCCTTCACCCTCTGCGACAACTACTTCTGCTCGGTCCTCGGCCCCACCTGGCCCAACCGGCTCTACTGGATGACGGGCACCATCGACCCGGCCGGCAAGCGCGGCGGCCCCGTCATCGACAACACCGCGCCCGAGCCGTACCGCTGGACGACGTACGCGGAGCGGCTGCAGGCGGCGGGGGTCAGCTGGCGCGTGTACCAGGAGGAGGACAACTACGGCTGCAACCTGCTGGAGCAGTTCCAGCAGTTCAAGGACGCGAAGCCGGGCGATCCGCTGTACGAGCGGGGGATGCGCCGGCTGCCCGCGGGGACCTTCGAGGAGGACGCCCGCAACGGCAGGCTGCCGCAGGTCTCCTGGATCATCCCGACCGCGGCGCAGTCCGAGCACCCGCGCTACCTGCCGGCGGCGGGCGCGGACTACGTGGCGAAGAAGATCGAGGCCATCGCCGACAACCCCAAGGTGTGGGCGAAGACGGCGTTCATCCTGAACTACGACGAGAACGACGGGCTCTTCGACCACGTGCCGCCGCCGGTGCCCCCGGACGGCACGGCGGACGAGTTCGTGGGCAAGCTGCCGATCGGCGGCGGCTTCCGGGTGCCGTGCCTGATCGTCTCGCCGTGGACGGTGGGCGGCTGGGTCGCGGGCGACGCCTTCGACCACACCTCGGTGCTGCGCTTCCTGGAGGTGTGGACGGGGGTGCGCGAGCCCAACATCAGCGCCTGGCGGCGCCGTACCTTCGGCGACCTGACGTCGGCCTTCGGCTTCACCGACAAGGCCCCGCGGCCGCCGCGGCTGCCCGCGGACACCAAGGAGCAGCTCGACGAGGCCCGCTGGAAGGTCGCCCACCTGCCCAAGCCCACGCTGCCGGGCGCCCGCCAGCAGCCGCCCGAGCAGGAGAAGGGAAACCGGCGCAGGCGCTGATCAGCGGAGCGGCGGAGCGGCGGCGGGTGTCAGCGGGCGCCGCCGCCCGGCGGCTCGCCCGGGTCGCCGGTGCCGCGCAGCTCGTACTCCGCGCGCAGCTTCTGCCACCGGTCCAGGGTCCATCCCGACCAGTCCGCGGGCCGGCCCGCCAGGGCCTCCAGCAGGTACTCGAAGTGGTGGTGCCAGCCGGCCAGGCAGTCCAGGCGGACGGTGTCGGGTCCGGTGAACTCGTTGGTGAAGTGCAGCAGGGTGCCGCCGACGCTGGCCGGGGCCTCCTCCAGCTCGAAGCGGATCCGGCCGTGGATCTCGACGGTGTACTCGGCCAGGCTCTGCGGCTGCCAGGCGGTGACCCGGCCGGGGGCGACCGTCGCGTGCCCGGCGGGGTCGGTGTTCTGCCAGCGCAGGGTGATGGCGCCGCCCTCGCGCTGTTCGAAGGGCTCGGCCGCGGCCAGCCAGGTGGGCAGACCCTCGGGGGTGGCGATGGCCAGCCACACCTCGGCCCGGGGGAAGGGGAGCGACAGCTCGTAGCGCAGCAGGTGGCTGTCCTCGCCCCGGGGCTCGGACCTGCCGTAGAGGGAGGGGATCTCCATGGGTCCAGCTCTACCACCGCGGCCCGCCTCCCGCGCTCCGGAGAGCGGGGGAAACGGGCCGTACGGGGGCTGCTGCGCGGGATGCGGGTGACCCGCGGGGGTTCTGCGGGTGATGTGCTCAGACGCCGGCGTAGGAGTGCTTGCCGGTGACGAAGATGTTCACGCCGTAGTAGTTGAAGATGTAGCAGCCGAAGGCGGCGAGGGCGATGTAGGCGGCCTTGCGGCCCTTCCAGCCGGCGGTCGCGCGGGCGTGCAGGTAGCAGGCGTAGGCGACCCAGGTGATGAAGGACCAGACCTCCTTGGGGTCCCAGCCCCAGTAGCGGCCCCAGGCGGCCTCGGCCCAGATGGCGCCCGCGACGATCGTGAAGGTCCACAGCGGGAAGACCGTCGCGTTGATGCGGTAGGCCAGCTTGTCGAGGGTGGCGGCCGAGGGCAGGCGCGACATGGGGTTGTCGGTGCGCAGCGCGAGCTTGGCCTTCAGGCGGGCGTACTTGCGGTTCTGCGGCAGCTCGGCGAGGTGGCTGCGCAGGCCGGCGCCGGTGCGGCCCTCGACCAGGCGGGCCTCGTAGCCGTCGCGGAAGAGGTAGAGCAGGGTCGAGCAGGCGCCGACCCACAGGGCCGCGCCGGAGAGGATCGCGCAGGAGACGTGGATCCACAGCCAGTACGAGTGCAGGGCCGGGACGAGCTGGTCGCTCTCGGTGTAGAGCACGGAGACGGCGAGGCCGAGGTCGAGGAGGATCGTGGTGACCAGCGGCAGGCCGAGCCAGCGCACGTTCTTCTTGGCGGCCAGCAGGCCGAGGTAGACGCCGACGACCGTCATGCCGAAGGTCGTGGAGAACTCGTACATGTTGCCCCAGGGCGCCCGCTCCACGGACAGCGCCCGGGTGAGCACCGAGCCGGCGTGCAGCAGGAAGGACAGCACGGTCAGCGAGACGGCGATGCGCCCGTAGACGTCGCCCTTCTCGCTGGTGCCGGCGGCGCCCGGGCCGTCGGGCACGTCGCGGCGGCCGGCGGCGGAGCGGGTGACGACCTTGGGGCGCTCCAGGACGGCGGTGCCGCCGCCCTGGGCGCTCGCGCCGGCGGCGGCGGTGCGGGCGGTCTCGGCGTCGGTGGTGATCGCGGCGGCGGTGCGGCCGACGGCGCTCCGGCTGCCGAACACCCACTCCGCGATGTGGGCGAGGAAGGCCAGGGTGTAGACGGCCATGGCCGAATAGATCAGCACGTTGCTGATGTGCGCCATGTTCTCGTTGGCTGCGGCAGCGATGGGGATCACGCGCGCGCTCCTTCGGATGCTGCGGAGGAATCCGCGGACTCGGCGGACTCCGCGGGGTCGGGGGCGTCCGTGGCGGTCACGGGCGGGGCGTCGGACTGCAGCTCCGCGGCGAGGTCGGCGAGCTCCTCGGGGAGCTTCGCGGACTCGCTGCGGCCGAGGCCGGCCACCTCGACGACGGTGTGCCCGTCGGCGCCGCGGACGGCCCGCACCCACACGCGGCGGCGCTGGATGAACAGGGAGCCCGCCACGCCGACGAGGGCGGCGACCGCGCCGACGAGGGCGGTGGCGTTGCCGGGCTGCTGGGAGACCTGGAAGGTGGCCCAGGGCTTGATGCCGTCGAACTCCAGGGTGCCGCCGTCGGGCAGCGTCATGGTGTCGCCGACCTTGAGGACCTGCGCGAAGGGGCTGCCGTCCTTGTCCTTGAACTGCTTCATCTTGGACACGTCGAGCTGGTAGACGTTCTGCGGCGCGCCGCTGTCGGTGCCCAGGCTGCCGTGGTAGGCGGTGAGGACGAGCCGCGGGTTGTCCAGGTCGGGGAACTGGGACAGCATCGTGCCGGTCTTCAGGTCCAGGGTGGGCACGAAGTTGCCCTTGAAGCCGATCTGGTCCTTCTTGCCGTCCTTGGTGCGGTAGTCGCCCACCTTGAGGACGGTCGACTCGGTGATGTTGTTGTCGATGGGCAGCGAGGGGATGCCGCCGCGGAAGGAGACGTCGCCCTGCCCGTCGCGGACGGTGACGACCGGGGCGTAGCCGTGGCCGATCAGGTAGACCTTGGAGCCGGAGGTCTCCAGCGGCTCGTTGACCTTGATGGTGGCCTTGCGGCCGGGCCCGTCGGATCCCTCGTGGTAGGTGACGCGGGCCTGGTAGGTGCGCGGGGTGCCGCGCTGCGGGCCGGTGCGCTCGTAGCTGGCCTCGAAGCTGTCGAGGTAGAAGCTGAAGGGCTTGAGGTCGCCGGCGTCGAAGAGCGAGCCGGACTTGAAGTCGTCGTACTGGACGAGCGTGTTGGCGAAGCCGTCGCCCTCGACGATCAGCTTCTGGCCCTCGGACTTCCACAGCTGCCCGGAGGCGAAGGCCACGAGCATCACGATCAGCGCGATGTGGAAGACGAGGTTGCCGGCCTCGCGCAGGTAGCCCTTCTCGGAGGCCACCGCGTCGTCCGCCGCCTCGGTGCGGAAGCGCCGCTTCTTCAGCAGCTTCCGGGCGGCGGCCAGGACCTGCTCGGGCTCGGCGTCCGTGCGCCAGGTGGCGTGGGCGGGCAGCCGCTTGAGGTTGCGGGGGGCGGCCGGGGGGCGGCCGCGCAGCTGGCCGACGAACTGCCAGGTGCGCGGGATGATGCAGCCGACCAGGGACGTGAACAGCAGGATGTAGATCGCGGAGAACCACACCGAGCTGTAGACGTGGAAGAGGCCGAGCTTGTCGTAGAGCGGCCCGAGCGTCTCGTGGCTCGTGCGCCACGCCTCGGCCTTGACCGCGTCCACGCTGGTCTGCGGGACGAGGGAGCCGGGGATGGTGGCGAGGGAGAGCAGGAAGAGCAGGATCAGGGCGACCCGCATGGAGGTCAGCTGCCGCCAGAACCAGCGGACCCAGCCGGTCGCCTCGCGGGCGGTCCAGGCCGCGGCCCCGAGCGCGCCGGGCTTGCGGACGCCGCCGAAGGAGCCGGGCACGGCCTGGCCGGCGCCGGTGTCCTCGCGGGGGGCCGTCGACATGCCGTCGGCGTCCTCGCGGGGAGCCGTCGACATGCCGTCGGTGCCGGCGGAGCCGTTCGTGTTGCCCATCTGATCAGACCTCGGGGACGAAGGAGTTGGACCACGTCTGCAGTTCGCCGATGAGGCGGTCCCACGCCCCCGTGACGAGGAGCACGCCGACGGCGATCATCATCAGCCCGCCGGCGCGCATGACCCATGCATAGTGCCGCTTGACCCAGCCGAACGCGCCGAGCGCGCGCCGGAAGGCCACCGCGGTCAGGATGAAGGGCAGGCCGAGGCCGAGGCAGTAGGCCACGGTCAGCAGCGCTCCGCGGCCGGCGCTGGCCTGGTTCGAGGAGAGGGCGAGGACGGAGGCGAGCGTCGGGCCGATGCACGGCGCCCAGCCGAGTCCGAAGAGCGCGCCGAGCAGCGGCGCCCCCACCAGGCCCATCGTGGGCCGGGTGTGGAAGCGGAATTCGCGCTGCCCGAATCTGCTGAACAGCCCCATGAAGGCGAGGCCCATCGCGATGGTGAGGGACCCCATCACCATGTTGATCGTCTCCCGGTGCGTCAGGAGCGCCTGGCCGACCCAGCCGAAGAGGGTGCCCGTGGAGACGAAGACGAAGGTGAAGCCGAGCACGAACAGGGTGGCCCCGGCGATCATCCGTCCCTTGCGGGCCTCGGCCAGATCCGCTCCGCCGACCCCCGTCACGTAGGAGAGGTAGCCGGGGACGAGCGGCAGCACGCAGGGCGAGAAGAACGAGACCAGCCCGCCGAGCAGGGCGACGGGCAGGGCCAGCAGCAGCGCCCCGGAGAGCACCGTCTGGTTCATCTCGCCGACGGCGATCGTGACGGCGGCGGAGGTGGCGGGGGTCACCGGGTCACTTCTCCGCGACCAGCGGGTCGAGCGTCTTGCGCAGCTCTTCCTCGGTCAGCGCCTTGATCGCACGCGCGGCGATCTTGCCGTCGCGGTCGATGAAGACGGTGGAGGGGATGGACTGCGGGTTGAGGCTGCCGGCGGGGAAGCGCAGCAGCAGCTTGCCGGCGGAGTCGTAGAGGCTCGGGTACGGGACCTCGAACTCCTTCTCGAACTTGATCGCCGGGGCGGGGTCGGAGTCGCGGGTGTTGAGCCCGACGAACTGCACGCCCTTGTCCTTGTAGTCGTTGGCGACGTTGACGAGGTTCTTGGCCTCGGCCCGGCACGGGGCGCACCACGAACCCCAGACGTTAAGGACGACGATCTTGCCCTTGTACGCCTCGGCGATGTCGAGCGCCTTGCCGTCCAGCGTCTTGCCGGACAGGTCGGGCGCGTCCTGCCGCCCGCTCTTGTCGCTGACGACGCTGACGCCGCCCGTGCCCTGCACGAACTGGGTCTGGCCGCCGCTCTTGGGGTTGTCGCCCGAGCCGCAGGCGGTCAGGGACAGCGCCGCGGCGGCGGCGAGGATGGCCGGCATGGTGATACGCCGGCGTGGTCCGGGGCGTCGAAAGGCGCGGCAGGCACTCATGTGAAAAGTTTCGCATGGTCCGTTTAGGGATCTTCCGCGCCCCCCTGCAGGCTCTTCGCCGGCCTCGGGGCGGCCGTCCGGGGGCCGGTCCGGCCGCCCGCGGGTTCAGTCGGCCGCCCGGGCGTGCCACTTCTGGCCGACTTCGAGCCGGCGCAGGCCGCGCAGCACGGCCGGGTCCTGGGCATCCAGCCAGTCGACGAACTGCCGGAAGGAGACCAGGCGCACGTCCTTGTGGCGATCGTCGGCGATGCGTTTGAGGGCTTCCTCCACCGCATCCATATAAATCCCCCCGTTCCACTCTTCGAAGTGGTTTCCGATGAAGAACGGCGCGCGATTCGTCTCGTACGCCCGCGCGAATCCGGCGAGATAGGCGTCGGTGGCCTGCTGCCGCCAGTGCGGGTAATGCACCGAAGGGCCGCGCGTGGTGTTCTTCGACTGATTGGCGAGGATGTTGTAGTCCATCGACAGGACTTCGAACGAATGGCCGGGAAAGGGGATCTGCTGCAGCGGGAGATCCCACACACCGTGTTTCTTCGACGGCCACACCTGCGTTCCGCCCGGGGAACTCGCGTCATAGCGCCAGCCCAGTTTCGCGGCCGTCGGCAGCAGGTTCTCCTGCCCCAGCAGACACGGCGTCCGGGCGCCCACGAGTTCCTTGCGGTAATCGAACGGCAGCGGGTCCAGATCGGTGAACCCGGTGTTCGTGCGCCACTGGGTGACGAAGGAGACCGCCTGGTCGATCTCCGACTCCCAGTCGTCCCCGTCCCACTTCCCGACCGACCCCTCACCGGAACAGAAGTGGCCGTTGAAGTGCGTGCCGATCTCGTGCCCCTCCAGCCACGCCTCCCGCAGGTTGATGAGCGTCGCCCGGACGTGCTCGTCCGTGAGGTAGCCGATGTCGGAGGCGCCGACCGGGTTGTTGGGCGGCTTGTACAGGCGCTTCTTCGACTCCGGCAGCAGGTACACCCCGGAGAGGAAGAAGGTCATCCGGGCGTCGTACTCCTGCGCCAGCTTCCGGAACCGCGGGAAGAGGCCGTTGCCGACCTCGCCCGCCCCGTCCCACGAGAAGATCACGAACTGCGGCGGCTTCTGCCCCGCCTCCAGGCGCTCCGGCTCCGGCGGCTGGTGCGGCTGCGGCCCGGCGTCGGCCGTGGAACCGTCACCGATCGGCTTCGCCTTCGCCCGCTCGACCGCCTTCGCCGCCGGATCGCGCCGCTCCGGAACCGATTCTTCCGAGCAGCCGGCGACGCCGCCCAGCGCCGCGGCCGCTCCCATTCCCCATCCGAGGAGACCTCGTCGGCTGATGTCGCGCATGTCGACTCCGTCCGTACTCGCCGTGCCCCACGCCGTATGTCGTCCATATAAAACGACATTGGGTGAGAGGGCGCGTCGAGTACGACGGTTGCGCAGTTTCCCCCCTCTTCAGGGAGTTGCCCCGCATTTACGCAGTCGCCACGGCCCGATGGAGTAACCGCGGCCCCCGAACGGCCCTCAGGCGCCGAACGCCTTGGCCCCGCCCTTCACCGGCTTGGCCCCCGCGAGAAGATGCGCCGGGACCAGATCCCGCGCCGGTTCGCTGTAGCCGACCGAAACGATTTTGTCCCCCCTATAGGTGAACGTCGTCAGACTCGCCAGCGTGCACTCGCGCTTGCGCGGGTCGTGCCACAACCGCCGCCGCTCCACGAAACTGCGCACGATCCAGATCGGCAGCTGATGGCTCACGCACACCGCCTCATGGCCCCGCGCCGCATCCCGCGCCGCATCCAGCGCACCCATCATCCGGACGACCTGCTCCACATAGGGCTCGCCCCACGACGGACGGAAAGGATTCGTCAGGTACTTCCAGTTCGCCGGCTTCTTCAGCGCACCGTCGCCGACCCCGAACGTCTTCCCCTCGAAGACGTTCGCCGCCTCGATCAGCCGCTCGTCCGTCGCCAGGTCCACACCGTGCGTCTTCGCGATCGGCGTCGCCGTCTCCTGCGCACGCTCCAGCGGCGAAGCCACCACATGGGTGACGTCCCGCCCCGCCAGGTGCTCCGCCACGCGGTCCGCCATCCGGCGGCCCAGGTCCGACAGGTGGTAACCCGCCCGGCGCCCGTAGAGCACGCCCTCCGGGTTGTGGACCTCGCCGTGGCGCATCAGGTGCACCACGGTGATCTCGTCCCGCTTGCTCCCCGCGCTCTTCTCCGCGCTCACTTGGCCCCCTCCTCGGTCGCCCCGGCCGCCGCACGGGCCGCCGCCGGCAGCGCCGCCGCGATCCGCTCCAGCGCCGCCGCGTCATGCGCCGTCGACACGAACCACGACTCGAACGCCGACGGCGGCAGGTATACGCCCTGCGACAGCATCGAATGGAAGAAGGCGTTGAAACGGAACGCCTCCTGCGCCTTGGCATCGTCGTAGTTGCGCACCTCGCGCCCGGTGAAGAACACCGAGAACATGTTGCTCGCCGTCTGCAGGCGGTGCGCCACGCCCTCCTTGGCCAGCGCCTCGCTCACCATGGAGCCGATCTCGGCGGCCACCGCGTCGACCTTCTCGTACGCCGCGTCGTCCAGCAGCCGCAGCTGCGCCAGACCCGCCGCCGTCGCCACCGGGTTACCCGAGAGCGTGCCCGCCTGGTACACCGGGCCCGCCGGGGCCAGGTACGCCATCACATCGGCCCGGCCGCCGAACGCCGCCGCCGGGAAACCGCCGCCCATGACCTTGCCGAACGTCATCAGGTCCGGCTTCACGCCGTCGACGCCGAACCAGCCCGCCTTCGACGTGCGGAAGCCCGTCATCACCTCGTCGGAGATGAACAGCGCGCCGTTCTTGGCGCACGCGTCCTTCAACCCCTGGTTGAAGCCCGGCAGCGGCGGCACCACGCCCATGTTGCCCGGCGACGCCTCCGTGATCACACAGGCGATCTCACCCGGGAAGGCGTGGAAGGCCTCGTGCACGGCCTCCAGGTCGTTGTACGGCAGCACGATCGTGTCGGCAGCGGACGCACCGGTCACACCGGGCGTGTCCGGCAGCCCGAACGTCGCCACGCCCGAGCCCGCCGCCGCCAGCAGCGCGTCCACATGGCCGTGGTAGCAGCCCGCGAACTTGATCACCTTCGCCCGGCCGGTGAAACCGCGCGCCAGCCGGATCGCCGACATCGTCGCCTCGGTCCCCGACGACACCAGGCGCACCTGCTCCACGGGCTCGATGCGCGCGACGATCTCCTCGGCGAGCGCCACCTCCCCCTCACCCGGCGTACCGAACGACGTACCCCGGGCCACGGCCTCCTGGACGGCCCCGATCACCTCGGGGTGCGCGTGCCCGAGGATCATCGGACCCCACGAACACACGAGGTCGACGTACTCCCGGCCATCGGCATCCGTGAGGTACGGACCGGTACCGGACACCATGAACCGGGGCGTACCGCCCACGGCACGGAACGCCCGCACCGGGGAGTTCACGCCGCCGGGCGTCACGACAGAGGCGCGGTCAAAGAGTGTCTGCGAGACTGGCGCATGCTTGGGGTATGGGTAGCTCACGCTAGCCATGGTCTCAGAGCCTCGCGACGAGTCCGATCCGGGCGTTTCACATGCCCTTCACGGGGGAGGTCTCTGAGACGATGATCGGGTTGCGCGGCGGGGGCTGTGCTGCGTAGGAAAAAGCGGTCAGGTGGAGATATGCAGCGCGGTGGCGGAGTGGGTGAGGGCACCGGAGACCTGGGCCCCGAGCGCGCCCGGCAGTCCCGCAGGGGGCGCCACAGGGGCCGGCGCGACCGGCGCGAAGAAGACCTCGCGGGCAGCACGGAAAGCCCCGCGGGCGGTACGGACAACGTCGCCGGCAGCACGGCGGGCACAGGAAGCAGGAGCGGCCGCGTGGGGGTGACCTACAAGTACTTCGGGGCACCCAACAGCGCCGCCGCGGCCAACGTCCCCATCTCCATGCGCCCCGAAGAGCTCGGCGGTGACGAGCTCGGCATGGGCGGCATGTTCACCCGCATCAAGCCGGAGACCGTGGCCGCCATGGTGCTCACCGGCATCGAGGGCATACCCCTGCACAAGGTCCCCCCGCTCGAGCTGGTCGTCCTCCACCCCGACTACGCCGTCGTCAAACTCCCCATGACCGTCGTCGACCCCCTGCGCGGCGTCGGCGAGGAATCCGTGGGCGCAGCCGCCTTCATCTGGTCCACCGTCCCCGACCGCGGCGGCCCCCGCGACGCCTTCGGCGTCTACCAGCTCCTGCGCGAGTGGCAGGACTTCTCCCACCGCCTCCACGAGAACGGCCACCAGCCCTACTGCCTCGTCTGGCCGTAAGGCCCGCCCGCCCCACCCCGCCGTACGCTGCGGTCATGCTCGTCGCCCGGTCCATCGCCCTCTTCGCCCTCGCCGCGCTCCTGGAGATCGGCGGCGCCTGGCTGATCTGGCAGGGCGCGAGGGAACACCGCGGCTGGGCCTGGATCGGCGCCGGCATCGTCGCCCTCGGCGCCTACGGATTCGTCGCCACCCTCCAGCCCGACGCCCACTTCGGCCGCATCCTCGCCGCCTACGGCGGGATCTTCGTCGCCGGCTCCCTCGCCTGGGGCATGGTCGCCGACGGCTACCGGCCCGACCGCTACGACGTCCTCGGCGCGCTCGTCTGCCTCGTCGGCGTGGCGATCATCATGTACGTGCCCCGCGGCCGCTGAATATCCTGCCGAGGCACCACCCCCGCACGTCACCGGCCGCGCCACGCCCCAGGAGGCACCCCCATGAGCACCCGCACCGCCGTCATCACCGGCGCGAGCAGCGGCATCGGCGCCGCCACCGCCCGCCGCCTCGCCGCCGAGGGCTACCGCGTCGTCCTCACCGCCCGCCGCGCCGACCGCATCGCCGCCCTCGCCGACGAACTCCCCGGCGCCCGCGCCCACGCCCTCGACGTCACCGACCGCGCCGCCGTCGACGCCTTCGCCGCGACCCTCGACCGCGTCGACGTCCTCATCAACAACGCCGGCGGCGCCCACGGCGCCGACCCCGTCGCCACCGCCGACCCCGCCGACTGGCGCACCATGTACGAGGTCAACGTCCTCGGCGTGCTCCACATGACCCAGGCCCTGCTCCCCGCCCTGACCGCGAGCGGCGACGGCACCGTCCTGATCCTGTCCTCCACCGCCGCCCTCGGCACCTACGAGGGCGGCAGCGGCTACGCCGCGGCCAAGCACGGCGCCCACGCCGTCGCCGAAACCCTCCGCCTGGAGCTGTGCGGACAGCCCGTCCGCGTCATCGAGATCGCCCCCGGCATGGTGCGCACCGACGAGTTCGCCCTCACCCGCTTCCGCGGCGACCGCACCAAGGCCGACGCCGTCTACGCGGGCGTCGCCGAGCCCCTCACCGCCGAGGACGTCGCCGACACCATCGGCTGGGCCGTCACCCGCCCGCCGCACGTGAACGTCGACCTGCTCGTCGTCCGCCCCCGCGCCCAGGCCTCGAACTACAAGGTCCACCGGGAGGCCTGAGGCCGCCACGCGAAGCGGAAACGATCATTCCCGGATTACGGTCGTACCGACGGCCGCCCGGGAGGGGCGGCCCGCACCGAACAGGGGAGCTTCATGCGCGTCATCGCCTTCGACCACCTCGTCCTCAACGTCTCCGACGCGGAACGTTCCCTCGCCTTCTACACCGGCCCGCTCGGCCTCGACCCCGTCCGCGTGGACGACTGGCGCGCGGGCCGGGTCCCCTTCCCGTCCGTCCGCGTCTCCCCCACCACGATCATCGACCTGGTCGAGCGCGACCGCGGCGAGACCCCGTCCTCCAACGTCGACCACATCTGCCTCGTCGTCGAGCCCCTGGACTGGCAGACCGTCGTCGACGCCGGCACCTTCACCGTCACCGACGGCCCCGGCAAGCGCTACGGCGCCCGCGGCGACGCCGAGTCGCTCTACGTCCTCGACCCGGACGGCAACACGGTCGAACTGCGCTGGTACCCGCAGGACGTGCAGGGATAAGGGATGGGGAGCGCTCCGCATGCCGCGAGCGCTCGCCAGTTCGAGTGACGCCCTGCCGTTCCCACCGCCGGACCGGCAGCGGCGCCACACGATCGATCCATGACCTTCATGGACCTCGAAGACCCGCGCTACGCGTACATGTTCGGCTTCTTGCAGGCTGATGGGCTGCCGGCGTCTGCCGTTCGTCAGCCTCGCCACGACCAGCACCGCGATCGCCACCTACCTGTGCCACTACACCAACGTGACGCTGGGCATTCAGCGACTGACCAGCCGGAACGCCCGCGACGGCGCATACAACATCATGTACATGCAAGAGGCGGGCGTGGCACTGGCGGCTCACCTGTACCGCCCCGGGAGCCTGGCCCTGGAGCGGAAGCGCTCGGCGGCGGCCGAGGTGAGCGCCTGGGTCCGTCCGCCGCACATGAGCCCGCCTCGGCCGCGCCGCAGCTGGACGCAGATGGAGGACCGCATCCTGCTCGATGCGCCGACCATCGCGGCAGCGGCCGAGGCACTGGGCAGATCGGAGCAGTCCTGCAAACTCCGGCGCTGGCGCTTGCGCAAGGATCAGGCTGCCCGGGTGAACTGACCGTCAGCCCTTCACGCAGACGACCTGCTTCAGCTTGGCGACCACCTCGACGAGATCCCGCTGCTGCTCCATGACCTGCTCGATCGGCTTGTACGCGGCCGGGATCTCATCGACCACGCCGGAGTCCTTGCGGCACTCCACCCCGCGCGTCTGCTCTTCCAGGTCCCGCGCGGTGAACCGCTTCTTCGCGGCGTTGCGGCTCATCTTCCGGCCCGCCCCGTGGGAGGCGGAGTTGAAGGAAGCCGCGTTGCCCAGGCCGCGGACGATGTACGAGCCGGTGCCCATGGAGCCCGGGATGATGCCGTACTCGCCGCCGCCGGCGCGGATCGCGCCCTTGCGGGTGACGAGCAGGTCCATGCCCTCGTAGCGCTCTTCGCTGACGTAGTTGTGGTGGCAGGAGATGACCTGGTCGAAGGTGACCTTGGCCTTCTTGAACTCCCGGCGAATCACGTCCTGCGACAGCGCCATCATGATCTCGCGGTTGTGCTTGGCGTACTCCTGGGCCCAGAACAGGTCGTGCCGGTAGGCCGCCATCTGCGGGGTGTCCGCGACGAAAACGGCGAGGTCACGGTCGATCAGGCCCTGGTTGTGCGGCAGCTTCTGGGCCTGCCCGATGTGGTAGTCGGCCAGTTCCTTGCCGATGTTGCGCGACCCCGAGTGCAGCATGATCCAGACCGAATTGCCCGAATCAACACAAAGCTCCCAAAAGTGATTCCCGGACCCAAGGGTTCCCATTTGCTGAGCAGCCCGCCCCCGGCGGAAATGGACCGCATCGGCGACTCCGTCGAACCGCCCCCAGAAGTCATCCCATCCCGCCGTCGCGATCCCGTGCAGCCGCCCCGGGTCCACGGGATCGTCATGCATGCCGCGGCCGACCGGAATGGCCGCCTCGATCTTCGAGCGCAGCCGGGAGAGGTCACCGGGCAGGTCGTTCGCGGTCAGCGACGTCCGGACCGCCGACATGCCGCAGCCGATGTCGACGCCGACCGCCGCCGGGCACACCGCGCCCGCCATGGCGATCACCGAGCCGACCGTGGCCCCCTTGCCGAAGTGGACGTCCGGCATGACGGCGAGGCCCTTGATCCACGGGAGGGTGGAGACGTTGCGCAGCTGCTGCATGGCGACGTCCTCGACCGTGGCCGGGTCGGTCCACATGCGGATCGGAACGCGGGCGCCGGGCACCTCGGTGTAGGACATGGTTTTCCTCATAACCCCGTAAAAGCAAGATAACGCAAAAAGCCGGACATAGCGCCTGATTCGCGACGGCGAACCGGCAGACGCAGCGGCGCGTGCGGTAGACATACTGTCCAGCCGCCGCCTCCGCGGCAGCAACACGTTTTCGGTGGAAGGAGCCACGGACCGTGCAGCGAAGGGCTCACGCACCGGCCGCCGCACTGGCCGCCGCCGCGCTCGCCGCAGCGCTCACCGCCTGCAGCGGCGGCGCCGGCGCCGACGGGGGCGACGACTCCAAGCCGGGGCAGGCGGGGTCCTCCGCGCCCGCCGCGCAGCCCGGCAAGTACCGCAGCCTCCCCGAGCCCTGCGGCTACGTGAACCGTGACACCCTGCGCAGGCTCCTGCCCACCCCGGGTGACGACGAGGCCGACCGCGACACCCTCGCCAGGCTCTACAAGGGCCAGGCCGCGATCACCTACGACACCGACCGCCGCGTCGGCTGCCGCTGGAAGCTGGAGGCCCCGCAGGGCAGCCGGCACCTGACCGTCGACTTCGAGCGCGTCGTCTCGTACCAGCCGGGCGTCAGCGACGAGCAGCGCGCGGAGCAGCTCTACGGGCGCCGGGCGGCCGCCGCGCACATCCCGGTCTCCTCCGGCTCGCCCTCCGCGCCCGCGTCGTCCGCCTCGAAGGGCGCGAGTTCCGGGCCGCACCCGCAGGGCGGCGCCCAGAGCGGATCTCCGGCGCCCTCCGCGTCCAAGCCGGGCGCGCCTTCGGCTTCCGGTTCGCCGGCCGGCGGTGCTTCCCTGGCCCCGCGCGTCCTGGACGATCTGGGCGACGACGCGTTCATCGACGACAAGCTGATCACCGCCGGCTCGGGCGTGCACCGCGACATCAACATCGTCTTCCGGTCGGCGAACGTCATCGTGACCATCGCCTACGACCAGTGGTCCGCCGACAAGCAGCACGTGCCCGGGAGCGAGGATCTTCAGGGCAAGGCTCAGACCCTGGCCCGGGAGCTGGACGCGGGGCACTTCAACAACTAGCCGGTGGGCAATCCCCCACCGGCCCGCGTCGGCCGCGTACCGTGCCGGTCAGGCGGCGCGTACCGTGCCGATCAGGCAGGGCGAGGGCGTCCCAGGCGCTCCGCCCCTCGACACCGAACGAGCGAAGGACCCATGCACCGAACAGCCCCGCGACTCGCCCGACTCCTCGCCTGCGCCGCAGTACCGGTGATGCTCGTCGCCACCGGCTGCTCGGACGACGACGACGGCGGCGCGAAGAAGAAGTCGTCCCCTTCCGTCTCGGCGTCGGCTCCCAGCGCCTCGCCCTCGGTGAAGGCGGCCGCGTTCGGCAAGCTGCCGCCGGAGGTCTGCAAGACGATCGACGAGAAGACGATCGACAAGCTGGTGCCGAAGGCGAAGAAGAAGGAGGGGGAGGCCCTCCCGACGAGCGACGCCAACGACTCCGCGAGCTGCTTCTGGAACGGCCTGAACGACGAGGACGTCAAGGACCTGCAGTTCCGTTCGCTGACGGTGTCCTTCAAGCGGCTGGCCTCCGACCCAACGCTGGGTTCGGGCGAGAAGCGTGCGGAGAAGTTCGCCGAGCAGCAGGTGACGAAGGCGACGACGGCGGACGGCGCGAAGGACGCGAAGTCGGAGAAGGCCGAGGACATCGGTGAGGGCGCGACCGTGGTCGCGACGGACACCAAGAAGGACGACGACGACTACCGCAACGCGACGGTCGTCGCGCGCACGGGCAATGTCGTGGTCACGGTGAAGTACAGCGGCGCCGGTTTCCAGGGCGCGAAGAACCCGGCCGCGGACGAGATCGCCAAGGGCGCGCGGGACGCGGCCAAGGAAGCGGTGAACGCGGTCGCGGCGGCGAACAAGTAGCACCGCTCCGTACGCGAAGACGCCGGGCCGGTGTCGCGGCTGACGAGCAGGTGGTAGAGCAGTGCGAAGAAGGACCGCTGGGCGACCTTCA
>NZ_JBPQTS010000059.1:0-39578 GCF_051386455.1 Streptomyces sp. URMC 124 | reverse complement strand
GGCATGGGGCGGGGCAGGGCGGCTGGGGCCTCATGCCCGGCCCCGTGCCCGGCGTAATGCCCGGCCCCGTGCCCGGCGTAATGCCCGGCCCCGCGCCCGGCCTCATGCCCGGCTCCGTGCCCCTCAGGGCCCGGGCCCCATGTCGATCGCTGCCCTGGCCCCATGCCCCGCCGACGCCGGCGCCTCATGCGGGCACCGTCCTTTCGCTTCCCCGGTGCACCCACGGGGCGCACCGGGGCGCGCCGTGTTGCGAAGAGTGAACCCTTCACCTCCGGCCGGACCCGAAACCCGCGTAATGATCCGCACTCCGCAGCCTCTCCATCCGTGAACGCATGACGAGCGACCACGGAACGGAGGCACTGCCATGAGTGACGACGCGGGGAAGCGGAGTGCGGTGGAGTGGCTGGCGACAGTTGCACCCGATCCCGGGACCTGCCGGTGGGAGTGGGAGCGCAACCCCCTCGGGGTGGCGCTGCTTCCCGCAGGCAGGCTCTGGGACGTCCTCATCCTCCCCAGTGAGCTGGGCCGCCCCACGCTGGAAGTCCTGACCCGCTGCACCGGACGGGTCGGGCCCGTCCTGGCCGACTTCGGCGACTGCCGCATGGGGTTCTTCGTCCCCCCGGGCACTGCCGCGAGGTGGTTCGCCACGGGTGTACGGGCCGTCGGGGCCGGCAGCTGGGTCGTCGTCCCTTACCCCGGGCGGGCGGCTTCGGGCCTCCGCTGGGTGGTGCCGCCCGACGGAAGCGGCACGCTCACCGATCCGGCGCTGCTGGAGCTGTCGATGCACGAGGCCGCTGCGAACCTGACCGGCGAGCAGGACGGCTGAGGGCCCGTGCCAGCCCCCAGAGCAGCACGCCGGACAGGCACCACGCGCCCACCACGTCCAGCGGCCAGTGATAGCCGCACCGCACCAGGCCGACGGCGACACCGGCGTTCAGGAGTACGTACGAAACTGCCACCCACGCGCGTGCGCGCGCGTGCCGGTGGCGGGGCCCCATGCGGGTGTGCTCCGTATGGGGCTGTGGGTCCGCAGAGGCGGCATGGGGCAGCACACGGGCAGCCTCCCCATGGGGCGGCTGCGCCGAGAAACCGGCATGGGGCGGCGTACGGAACGTGTCGGCACGGGGCGCCAGAAGCAGCAGCGCGGCCGCCCCGTAGGCGACGGCGGCGGTCGCCGTATGCCCTGAAGGAAAGAAGCCGTCATGCGCTCCGGTCGCGGCCATGGCCGGGGGCCCCGTGCGGCCGATCCAGGACTTCACGGGTACGACGACAGCCGGTACGGCCGCCATGGCGAGGGCGGCCCACAGCGTTGGCAGCCACGGCCTGGGGCCGCGGCGGCGCAGCATCGTGGACGCGGCCATGGCAGCGACGAGCACGGGCACGGCGACCGAGGCGTTGCCCAGATCGGCGAGGAACTGTGCGACGGCGCCGGGGAACGTGGAGCCCGCCACCGTACGGCCGAGGTCTTCGTCGAGCGTCCGCACGGGGCCGTGCGCCGCGACCTGCCAGGTGACCAGAGCGAAGAGAAGCGCACACAGCGCCGGGAAGAGCCCGCGCACGAGGCGGGACCGTGCCGGCGGCCCCGGAACAGGGGGGGAGGTTCCGAGGCCGCCGTGAGGACCGGGGTGCCGCGCGCCCCGGGGGGTATGGGGCGGGCGGCCATCCGATCGGTGAGGATGTCCGGAGCGTGAGGCTCCAGTGGTGTGCGCGAAGGCACGGCCAGGTCGGCACTGGGGAAGTACCGGCTCGGCTCCGTCCGCAGTCCCCTGCGGACGAGGTGTTTCTCTCATCTGCAGAAACCGTACGGCAGGGCAGACGGTCCGGACAGCCGGATCACCCCTCCACCACCCGCTCCGCACAGGTTCTTCACCCGCATCCCCCTCACCGGCGGCTACAGGCGGGCGAAAGCGGCCTCGATGATGTCCAGGCCCTCGTTGAGCAGGTCCTCACCGATCACCAGCGGCGGCAGGAAGCGCAGCACGTTGCCGTACGTGCCGCAGGTGAGCACGAGCAGGCCCTCCGCGTGGCAGGCCTTGGCGAGCGCGCCGGCGGCCTCCGGGTTGGGGTCCTTGGTGCCGGACTTCACCAGCTCGATCGCGATCATGGCGCCGCGGCCGCGGATGTCGCCGATGATGTCGAACTTCTCCTGCATGGCGGAGAGGCGGCCCTTCATGACCTCCTCGATGCGCTTGGCCTTCGCGTTGAGGTCCAGCTCGCGCATGGTCTCGATCGCGCCGAGCGCCGCCGCACAGGCCACCGGGTTGCCGCCGTAGGTGCCGCCCAGGCCACCCGCGTGCGCCGCGTCCATGATCTCGGCGCGGCCGGTGACGGCGGCGAGCGGCAGGCCGCCCGCGATGCCCTTGGCCGTGGTGATCAGGTCCGGGACGACGCCCTCGTCCTCGCACGCGAACCACTGGCCCGTGCGGCAGAAGCCGGACTGGATCTCGTCCGCGACGAAGACGATGCCGTTGTCCTTCGCGAACTGCGCGATGCGCGGCAGGAAGCCCTTGGCCGGCTCGATGAAGCCGCCCTCGCCCAGCACCGGCTCGATGATGATCGCGGCGATGTTCTCGGCGCCGACCTGCTTGGTCATGGCGTCGATGGCCTGGGCCGCGGCCTCCTGGGCGCAGTTCTCCGGGCCGGTGGGCCAGCGGTAGCCGTAGGCCACCGGCACGCGGTAGACCTCGGGGGCGAACGGGCCGAAGCCGTGCTTGTACGGCATGTTCTTGGCGGTGAGCGCCATCGTCAGGTTCGTACGGCCGTGGTAGCCGTGGTCGAAGACGACGACGGCCTGGCGCTTGGTGTACGCGCGGGCGATCTTCACCGCGTTCTCGACGGCCTCGGCGCCCGAGTTGAACAGCGCGGACTTCTTGGCGTGGTCACCCGGCGTCAGCTCGGCGAGCTGCTCGCAGACCTCCACGTAGCCCTCGTAGGGCGTCACCATGAAACAGGTGTGGGTGAAGTCGGCGAGCTGCGCGGTGGCGCGGCGCACCACGGCCTCGGCGGAGCTGCCGACCGAGGTCACGGCGATGCCGGAACCGAAGTCGATCAGCGAGTTGCCGTCGACGTCCTCGATCACGCCGCCGCCGGCACGCTTGGTGAACACCGGAAGCGTCAGGCCCACGCCACCTGCGACCGCAGCGTTCTTCCGGGCGAGCAGCTCCTGCGACTTCGGGCCGGGGATCGCGGTGACGATGCGGCGCTCCTGGGGGAGGGCCGGGCCTCCGGTCAGTTCGGTCATGAGGTGCTCCAGGGGGAGAGAACGGGCTTCGATCGGACTTTTAGTCGCAGGCTAGGTGCGGGACCGCGGGTCGGGCATGTTCCGTTCGGGAGAAGTGGGCGCGTCGCGTTGTCCGTACCGGACATGGCGGAGCGTGACGGTCCCCTCGGCACGCCCCCCGGGTGATCATGCGCTCAGCGCGGCCGGGGACGCTGAACTCGCCACGGCCGGCCACTAGATTGAGCTGCGGCGCGCACCAGACGAGAAAGCCGGAAAGCCGGACGGCGGGGGGCGAGGGGCAGCGATGGAGCACGAGGGCACGTACGAGGCACCGGGCGCAGGGGGCCGGCTGCCCGGGGCGGCCGACGCCCCACCCGTCCAGGCGGCCGCCGCCGAGCCCTGGCCCCGGCAGCCGGCAAGCCCGCCCGCAATCCCACCTGTGCCCCATGCGGCCCCGGCTGCGCCCCATGCCGCACCTCCGGCCACGCCTGCGGAGGCGCCGCCCCGGCCCCGTGCGGTGCCGCCGCAGCCCGGCAGGGCGCCCGGCGCGGCTCCGCAGGGCGGCCGGTCCCCGTTCCTCGTCTGGCTCCGCACGCCCCGCGTCTTCGCCGGCCCCGGCATCTGGGCGTACGGCTACCGCCCCAAGCCTCCGGAGGAGCCGGACCGCCTCCCGGGCCGGCAGCTCCTGAGCGGAGCGGTCATCTCCCTCCTGTGCGGCTGGCTGCTCGGCTCGCTGCTGTGGAACGGCTACCTCGGCTCGTACTGGCTGTGGCCGCTGACCGTCCTGACCCCCGACTCGTGGCACACGGGCATGGCGGCGGTGTGGACCATCTACACGTACTACGCCCTCTGCCTCGGCGTGCTCATCTTCGTCTTCGGCCGCCTGGGGCGCTGGCCCCAGGTCTGGCGGCGGTACTGCGCGCCGCTGCTGGCGCGGTTGTGGGACGACTGCGGGGCCCTTCCGGCCGCCGTGGGGGGCGGTCCGCGCCAGGACCCGGCCGACTGGCCCCAGCTGCGCGCCGCAGGCGCCCACGAGGCGGCGGAACGGCTGGCGGCCGAAGCGCGGGCCGGGCTGATGAACGACGTCGACCACGCCCGCATCGAGCGGGCCTGGCAGACCGTACGCGTGCAGCCGGGGCGGCTCGCCGCGTTCACCGAAACCGTTCTGCGGCACGGGGCGGGCGCCTGCGCGCACCCGTCCGGTGCGCGCGATCTGCCCGTACGGGCCGCGCGCCACGACCTCGTCACCCGGCAGGTGCGCATCGGCACCGCCGTGGACGACGAGCGCAATCCGTACGTGCACCGGGGCGCAGGATTCGCCCTCGACCCCCGTCTGCTCGGTACGTCCCTGCTCGCGGTCGGCCCGCCCGGCAGCGGCAAGACGGACCGGCTGATCCGCCCCGTGCTGGAGTCGCTGTGCCTGCAGGCGCTCGCAGGCCGGGCGGCCGTCGTCGCGGTCGGCGCGGCGGGGGCGGGGCTGGCGCCCGACGAGGCGTTCGACGTCGTGGTGCGCATCGGCCGGCCGGACTCCGCCTACGACCTCGACCTCTACGGCGGCACCGACGATCCCGACGAGGCCGCCGCCGTCCTCGCCGAAGGCCTCGTGGGCGACCTCACCGCCGCACTGCCGGGCGAAGGCGGCCGCCGGGCCGCCACCGTGCTGGCGCAGCTCCTCGGCCCCTACCGGGCCGCTCACGGCCGCTTCCCCTCCGTCCCCGAACTGCGCGAGCTCCTGGACGGCTCGCCCACCGCCCTGGCTTCCCTGCGCGCCGCCCTCACGGACGCGGGGCAGGAGGCCCTTACCCGTGAGCTCGACGCGCGGGAACGCCAGGCGCACCGCCCCGGCGACGCCGCCCCCATGCTCGCCGACCGCCTCGCGCTGCTCGACCGCCCGGCCTTCGCCCGCTTCTTCGACACCACCGACCCTTCGCGCACCTTCTCCCTGCGCGCCCTGGAGCACCCGCTGCGCGTCCGGATCGACCTGCCCGAGCGCGGGCACGCCGAGGCGTCCCGGATGCTGGCCCGGCTGGTCCTCGCCCAGTTCACGGAGTGTGCGGTCGCACGGGGCGACCGCTCCCTCTTCGCGTGCCTCGTCCTCGACGACGCGACGCACACCGTCACTACCGAGGCCGTACGGGGCCTGGCGCGGCTCCGCTCGGCCCACGCCGGGGCGCTGCTCACCCTCCGTACGCTCGACGACGTACCCGAGTCCCTGCGCAGCGCGCTGCTGGGCTCAGTCGGTTGCCGCATGGCGTTCTCCGGCATCACCACCTGGGACGGGGCGCGCTTCGCGGAGGTGTGGGGCAAGGAGTGGGTGGAGACCCGCGACGTCACCGACCGTCAGGTCATCGCCCACGAGCCGCTGACCCGCGTCACGCACGTAGTGCGCAGGCTGGTCACGGGGCGGGCGGTGACCGCCCAGTCGGTGACGGTGCGCAAGGTGGAGCGGGAGCGCTGGTCCGCCTCCGAGCTGGCGCACGCGGTGCCGGCGGGGCACGCGGTGCTGTCCGTGACCTCCGTACGGGGGAACAGCGCGCCGCCGGTGCTCGTCGATCTGCAGCGGTGAACCGGTTCGTGTTACCGGTGATTGCTCCACTGAGGCAGAATCGGTCGCAGATGTTCATACGCGACGGCACTTTTGCCACGACGCCCCTTCCGAAGGTGCCATGCCCCTCACGCTCGCCTCACTCGTCCACCACTCCGCGCTGAAACTCACCGTCCTCGCGGGGGAGGACCGGCTGGACAGGCCCGTCCGCTGGGCACATGTCAGCGAGCTGGCCGACCCCGTGCCGTGGATGGACGGCGGTGAACTGCTGCTGATCACCGCGCTGAAGATCGACGCGGACGATCCGGAGGCCATGCGGCAGTACGTCCGCCGCCTCGTGCGCGCGGGCGTCGTCGGCCTCGGCTTCGCCGTCGGCGTCAACTACGAGCGGGTGCCCGAGGCCCTGATCGGGGCTGCGGGGGACGAGGGCCTGCCGCTGCTGGAGGTGCCGCGCCGCACGCCCTTCATCGCCATCACCAAGGCGGTGTCCGCAGCCATCGCGGCCGACCAGTACCGGGCGGTGACGGCCGGATTCGAGGCCCAGCGCGAACTGACCCGGGCCGCACTGGGCCCGGACGGGCCGGCAGCACTCGTCGCCCGGCTCGCCGCACACCTCGACGGCTGGGCGGCGCTGTACGACGCCTCGGGCGCCGTCGTTGCGGCGGCGCCCGAATGGGCTGCGCGCCGGGCCGCACGCCTCGGAGCGGACGTCGAGCGGCTGCGGGAACGCCCCGCGCCCGCCACCGCCGTCGTGGGCACGGATCCCGCCGAGGAAGGAGCCGACCGGGTCGAGCTGCAATCCCTCGGCTCCGGGCGGCGCGCACGGGGCGTCCTCGCCGTGGGCACGGGCGCGCCCCTGGGAACCGCCGAGCGCTACGCCGTGCACTCCGCCATCGCTCTGCTCACCCTCACCACCGAGCGCTCCCGGGCCCTGCAGGAGGCTGAGCAGCGACTGGGCGCGGCACTGCTGCGCATGCTCCTCGCCGGCGAACCGGACCACGCACGGGCCGTTGCGGGCGACCTGTACGGCAGTCTGCTGGACGCTCCGTTCCGGGTGATCGTCGCGGAGGCGGTGGAGACGCCCGCCGACGCCGACAACGCCCAAGAAGGGGAGGGCGAGCCCCCCGTGGAGCCGCTGGCCGTGCTCGCGGACGCTCTGGAGACCGCCGCGGGCCGCGTGGCGGAGCCGCTGCTGGTCGTCCCGGACGGCGGACGGCTCGTCGTCCTCGCGCCCGACGGCGGGGCGGTCGCCGCGGCGTGCGGGGAACACGCCCGCGCCATAGAAGCCCGCCGCGGGACGAAGGCCCGCCCGCGGGACCGCAGCGCCACCGCCCCCTCATGCGACCTCGTCATCGGCCTGTCCGCCCCCGCGGGGCCGATCGCCGCCGCGGCGGCCTTCCGCCAGGCGGAGCAGGCCCTGTCCGTCGCGCGCCGCCGCGGCAGGGTCCTCGTGGAGCACGAAGAGGTCGCCGCCGGCTCGGTGCTGCCGCTCCTCGCGGACGATGCGGTACGCGCCTTCGCGGACGGCATGCTGCGGGCCCTCCGCGAGCACGACGCCACGGGCCGCGGCGACCTCGTCGCCTCCCTGCGCGCCTGGCTCTCCCGGCACGGCCAGTGGGACGCGGCAGCGGCGGACCTCGGCGTCCACCGCCACACGCTGCGCTACCGCATGCGCCGGGTCGAGGAGATCCTGGGCCGCTCCCTCGACGATCCCGACGTCCGTATGGAGCTGTGGCTGGCCCTGAAGGCGACGGCGGCCTCGGGGCAGGAGTAGACGGCCGGGCACCGCGCCCGGGGTAGACAGCCGAACGCAGCGCCCAGGGGCGCATGAGGCGGTGCTGAGGGCCGCCCCATGCCGCTACGCCGTCGGCGGCGCGGAGCCCCGCCGTCGCACGAGGAGCCTCCACTCCGCCATTGCGGTGCCCCCTGCGCCGGTACTGCTCCACCGCGGACAATCGGCGCCCGGCCGCCCCGCACCTACCGTGGGGGAGCAATATCCACACCACTTGGGAAGGGCCGGGATTGTGACTGCTCCCCACGCGTTCTGGCTGGCCGGCCGCGAGGCCACCGGCGAGGAGACCTTCGACGTCACGAACTCCTGGGACGGCCGTCTCGTCGGCACCGTGAGCGTGCCCACCGAGGCACAGGTCGAGGAGGCCGTGGCCGCCGCGCACGCCGTCCGAGAGGAGTTCGCGGCGACGCCCGCGCACGTACGGACCGCCGCCCTCGACCACGTCGCGAAGCGGCTCACCGAGCGCGCCGAGGAGATCGCCCAGCTCATCTCCGCCGAGAACGGCAAGCCCATCAAGTGGGCCCGCGGCGAGGTCGGCCGCGCCGTCTCCGTGTTCCGCTGGGCCGCCGAGGAAGCCCGCCGCTTCAACGCCGGCGACGCGCAGCGCCTCGACACCGACGCGGGCGGCACCGGCCGCCTGGCGCTGACCCGCCGCTTCCCGCGCGGCACCGTGCTGGGCATCGCGCCGTTCAACTTCCCGCTGAACCTCAGCGCCCACAAGGTCGCCCCCGCGATCGCCGTCGGTGCGCCGATCATCCTCAAGCCCGCTCCGGCCACCCCGATCTCCTCCCTCGTGCTGGGCGAGATCCTGGCCGAGACGGATCTGCCGGCGGGCTCCTGGAGCGTGCTGCCGGTTCCGAACGACCGCATGCCCGCCCTCGTCCAGGACGAGCGCCTGCCGGTCATCTCCTTCACGGGCTCCGGACCGGTCGGCTGGTCGATCCTCGACTCCGCCCCCCGCAAGCACGTCACCCTCGAGCTCGGCGGCAACGGCGCGGCCGTCGTCCTGGCCGACTGGTCCTCCGAGGAGGACCTCGACTGGGCGGCGCAGCGCATCGCGACGTTCTCGAACTACCAGGGCGGCCAGTCCTGCATCTCGGTGCAGCGGGTCATCGCCGACGCCTCGCTGTACGAGCGCCTCGTGCCCAAGGTCGTGGCCGCGGTCGAGGCGCAGGTCACCGGTGACCCGTCGGACGCCGCGACGGACGTCGGCCCGCTGGTCAGCGAGGACGCCGCCAAGCGGGTGGAGTCCTGGGTGGACGAGGCCGTGGAGAAGGGCGCCGCTCTGCTCACCGGCGGCAAGCGCGACGGCGCGACGTACGCCCCGACCGTCCTCGCGGACGTTCCGGCCGACGTGACCATCGCCTGCGAGGAGGTCTTCGGCCCCGTCCTGACGATCACCAAGGCCGAGGGCGAGGAGGCCGCTTTCGCCGCGGTCAACGACTCGCCGTACGGACTGCAGGCCGGTGTCTTCACGCACGACCTGCAGACGGCGTTCCGGGCGCACCGTGCGCTGGAGACCGGTGGCGTCATCATCGGCGACGTGCCCTCCTACCGCGCCGACCAGATGCCCTACGGCGGCGCCAAGCAGTCCGGCGTGGGCCGTGAGGGCGTGCGCTACGCGATGGACGACTACACCTACGAGCGGGTGCTCGTCCTGACGGGCCTGGCGCTGTAACAAAGGGACTGCCTACAGGCACCTGCCCTCGGGCAGACCGGCAGAGAAGACCCGCCTGACGGCCGGGGCGCGCATGGAGCGTGCCCCGGCCGTCTGCGTGTCCGCCTGCGTCTGCGCCGCGTGGGCGCCCGCCCCGGCTCGCGCAGCACGGCATGGGGCGCTGCCGGAAGCGCCCCATGCGGCTGGCTTCGAGAGCGGCTCATGCGGCCGGCCGCGGAGAACGGGCGATGCCCCTCTTGGCCGCCCATGCCCCCTGGCCCGATTCTTGCGAACCGTGACAGTTAGGCCACTCGTTCGTCCTTTGCGATCTACGGAAGTCTGGAGGCATCGACACGGCACCACCGCAAGGAGCGCACCGCCATGACCGCAGCACCCGCCCGCATGCACGCCATCCGCCAGGAGACCGCCGGCGGACCCGAGGTGCTGCGCCTGGTCGAGACCGACCGCCCCGAGCCGGGGCCCACCGAGATCCTGGTGCGGGTCCGGGCCGCGGGGGTCAACCCGGTCGACTGGAAGACCCGAGCGCGTGGCTACTACTACACCGGGGACGTCCCGCCCTTCGGCCTCGGCTTCGACGTCTCCGGTGTGGTGGAGGCTGTCGGTGACGGCGTGACGCTGTACGCCCCGGGCGACGAGGTGTACGGCATGCCGCGCTTCCCGCACCCGGCCGGTGCGTACGCCGAGTACGTTGCCGCGCCCGCCCGTCACTTCGCCCCCAAGCCGCAGGGGCTCGACCACGTACAGGCCGCAGGCCTGCCCCTCGCCGCTCTCACCGCGTGGCAGGCCGTCGTGGACACCGCCCGCGTCACCGAGGGCCAGCGCGTGCTGATCCACGCCGCGGCGGGCGGCGTGGGCCACCTGGCCGTCCAAATCGCCAAGGCGCGCGGCGCGTACGTCATCGGCACGGCCAGCGCCGCCAAGCACGACTTCCTGCGGAGCCTCGGTGCCGACGAACTCATCGACTACCGCGAGCAGGACTTCGCCGAGGAACTCGGCGACCTCGACGCCGTCGTGGAGTCCATCAGCGGTGACTACCCGGCCCGCTCCCTGCGCACCCTCCGTACCGGCGGCACCCTCGTCTCGCTGCTTCCCTTGACCGAGCCGGTCCTCGCCGAGGCGCGCGAGCGCGGCATCCGCGCCGTGCGCATGATGGTCGAGCCCGACCTGGCGGGCCTGCGGGGCATCAGCGAGCTCGTCGAGTCCGGGCGGCTGCGCACCGAGATCGCCGCCGTCCTGCCGCTCGCCGAAGCCGGCAAGGCTCACGAGCTCGGCGAGACGGGACGCACTTCCGGCAAGATCGTGCTCAGCGTCGGCGACTGACCGTGCCGCCAAGGCCATCCCGCCTCGTGCAAGCGGCCCGCCCCATGTGGCTCGCACGGGCGGGCACGCGACCGCCGCAAACGGGCCCCATGCCCGCAGCAGCGCGCTCCCTGCTCCGCCGGCCACGCTGCGCAGTGAGGAGCGCGCACTGCCCCGCATGGGGCGCTGCCCGGCGCCCCGCATGAAGCCCCCCGGCGCCCCGCATGAGGCCCCGCCCGGCGCGGTGCCCCATGCGGGGCTTCCGCTGCTGCGCGGGCCGGAACGTTGCGCGAGGTCTGGTAGATGCCGGGAGGATCGGGTACATACGGTCCAGTAGTACCGGTCGGTAGCCGACCGGGACGGCCCCGACTGAAGCGGCGAGGTGCCTCATGACCGCACCATCCGTACGACCGGTCTCCGAGCGCGAAGCACGCCAGGTCGCCGAAGCGGCCCGGGAGCAGGACTGGAAGAAGCCGAGCTTCGCCAAAGAACTCTTCCTCGGCCGGTTCCGCCTCGATCTGATCCACCCGCATCCGACGCCGGCCCTGGAGGACGTCCGGCGCGGGGAGGAGTTCCTCTCGAAGCTCCGAGACTTCTGCGAGACCCGCATCGATCCTGCCCGGATCGAGCGCGAGGCGAGGATCCCGGACGAGACGGTGAACGGGCTCAAGGAGCTCGGTGCCCTCGGCATGAAGATCGACACCAAGTACGGGGGCCTCGGGCTCACGTCGGTCTACTACAACAAGGCCCTCGCCGTCGTGGGCTCCGTCAGCCCCGCCGTCGGCGCGCTGCTGTCCGCCCACCAGTCCATCGGCGTGCCACAGCCGCTGAAGCTCTTCGGCACCCAGCAGCAGAAGGAGGCCTTCCTGCCGCGGTGCGCGCGGACCGACATCTCGGCGTTTCTGCTCACCGAACCGGACGTCGGCTCCGACCCCGCGCGCCTGGCCACTTCCGCCGTCCCCGACGGCCACGACTACGTCCTCGACGGGGTCAAGCTCTGGACGACCAACGGCGTCGTCGCGGACCTCTTGGTCGTCATGGCGCGAGTTCCCAAGAGCGAGGGTCACAAGGGAGGCATCACGGCCTTCGTCGTCGAAGCCGCGGCGGAGGGTGTCACCGTCGAGCGCCGCAACGCCTTCATGGGCCTGCGGGGCATCGAGAACGGCGTCACTCGCTTCCATCAGGTGCGCGTCCCGGCCGCCAACCGCATCGGCCCCGAGGGCTCCGGACTCAAGATCGCTCTGACGACGCTCAACACCGGGCGGCTGTCCATCCCCGCCATGTGCGTCGCCGGCGGCAAGTGGGCGCTGAAGATCGCCCGTGAGTGGTCCACGGCGCGTGAGCAGTGGGGCAAGTCCATCGCCAAGCACGAGGCGGTCGGTTCGAAGATCTCTTTCATCGCGGCCACCACCTTCGCCCTGGAGGCCGTCCTCGACCTCTCGGGCCAGATGGCCGACGAGAACCGCAACGACATCCGCATCGAGGCCGCCCTCGCCAAGCTGTACGCCAGCGAGATGGCGTGGCTGATGACCGACGAACTCGTCCAGATCCGCGGCGGACGGGGCTACGAGAGCGCCGCCTCGCTCGCCGCCCGGGGCGAGCGCGCCGTACCCGCCGAACAGATGCTGCGCGATGCGCGCATCAACCGCATTTTCGAGGGCTCCACGGAGATCATGCACCTGCTCATCGCGCGTGAGGCCGTGGACGCCCACCTCTCGGTCGCGGGCGACCTGATCGACCCGGACAAGTCGCTGGGCGACAAAGCCCGCGCAGGGGCCCGCGCAGGGGGCTTCTACGCCCGCTGGCTGCCGAAGCTGGTCACCGGCCCCGGGCAGCTTCCGCGCACCTACGCCGAATTCAACCCGGCCGGCCACCGCGACCTCGCCACCCACCTGCGCTACGTCGAACGTTCGTCCCGCAAACTCGCCCGATCGACCTTCTACGCTATGTCGCGCTGGCAGGGCCGTATGGAGACCAAGCAGGGCTTCCTCGGCCGCATCGTCGACATCGGTGCCGAACTGTTCGCGATGAGCGCTGCGTGCGTCCGTGCGGAGCGGCTGCGCGCCGGGGGCGAGCACGGCGCGGAGGCGTACGAGCTCGCCGACGCCTTCTGCCGGCAGGCCAGGATCCGTACGGAGGAGCTCTTCGGGCGGCTGTGGACGAACACCGACGACGTCGACCGCAAGGTCGTCTCCGGAGTGATGTCCGGGGCGTACGAGTGGCTCGAGGCCGGCATCCTCGACCCCAGTGGCGACGGCCCCTGGATCGCCGACGCCACCCCCGGCCCGGCCAAGACGGACAACGTCCACCGCCCCATCCGCTGAGCCCGGGCCGCCCCGCGCGCGGCGCCGTCCGCCCCGTGCGGGGCTTCCCCGCCCCACGCGGGCCTGCCCCACGCAGGCCCGCCCCACGCCCCGGCTCCCGCCGCCCGCCGAGCGCGGACGGGGGCTCCCTGTCCGTCCTCCCGGCGGAAGACGCAACAATGAGTCCATGACGGACTCCCTCGCTGACCCGCATCTGCGCTATTCCGCCCCCACCGCCGCGGGCGGACCGCGCGAGATCGTGATCCTCGGTTCGACCGGCTCGATCGGTACCCAGGCGATCGACCTCGTGCTCCGCAACCCCGACCGGTTCCGGGTGACCGGCCTGTCGGCCGCCGGCGGTCGCGTGGGGCTGCTCGCCGAGCAGGCGCGGCAGCTGCGGGTGCGCACCGTCGCCGTTGCCCGGGCCGAGACCGTGCCCGCGCTGCGCGAGGCGCTGGCGGCGCTGTACGGGGCCGAGCCGCTCCCCGAGATCCTGGCGGGGCCCGAGGCGGCCACCGAGCTGGCGCGCAGCGAGTGCCACACCGTCCTGAACGGCATCACCGGCTCGATCGGCCTGGCGCCGACCCTGGCCGCCCTGGAGGCGGGCCGGACGCTCGCGCTGGCCAACAAGGAGTCGCTCATCGTCGGCGGCCCGCTGGTCAAGGCGCTCGCCAAGCCCGGCCAGATCATCCCCGTGGACTCCGAGCACGCCGCGCTCTTCCAGGCCCTGCTGGGCGGCACCCGCGCCGAGGTCCGCAAGCTGGTCGTCACGGCCTCGGGCGGGCCCTTCCGGGGCCGCACGAAGGCCGAGCTGGCCTCCGTGACCCGCGAGGACGCCCTCGCGCACCCGACCTGGTCCATGGGGCCCGTGATCACGATCAACTCCGCGACCCTCGTCAACAAGGGTCTGGAGGTCATCGAGGCGCACCTGCTCTACGACATCCCGTTCGAGCGCATCGAGGTCGTCGTCCACCCGCAGTCCTACGTCCACTCGATGGTGGAGTTCGTGGACGGCTCCACGCTGGCCCAGGCCACTCCGCCGGACATGCGCGGCCCCATCGCCATCGGCCTGGGCTGGCCGGAGCGGATCCCGGACGCGGCTCCCGCCTTCGACTGGTCCACGGCCTCCACCTGGGAGTTCTTCCCGCTTGATGAGGAGGCCTTCCCGTCGGTCGCGCTCGCCCGGCACGTGGGCGAGCTGGGGGGCACGGCGCCCGCCGTCTTCAACGCGGCCAACGAGGAGTGCGTCGACGCCTTCCTCGCGGGCGGGCTGCCGTTCAACGGGATTGTCGATACGGTCGCTGAGGTGGTGGCGGAACACGGCACGCCCACCACGGGAACCCGCCTCACCGTCGCGGACGTCTTGGAAGCGGAGGCCTGGGCACGCGCCCGGGCCCGTGAACTGGCAGCGCGGACGGCCTCGGCGGCCCGTACCGCGAAGGCGACCTCGGAGGCCCGCGCATGACGACACTGATGACGGTCCTCGGGATAGTCGTCTTCGTGGTGGGCCTGCTCTTCTCCATCGCCTGGCACGAGCTGGGCCACCTGTCGACCGCGAAGCTCTTCGGCATCCGCGTGCCGCAGTACATGGTCGGCTTCGGGCCGACGATCTTCTCGCGGAAGAAGGGCGAGACCGAGTACGGGATCAAGGCCATCCCGCTCGGCGGCTACATCCGCATGATCGGGATGTTCCCGCCCGGCGCGGACGGACGGATCGCCGCCCGCTCCACCTCGCCGTGGCGCGGCATGATCGAGGACGCCCGCTCGGCCGCCTTCGAGGAGCTCCGGCCCGGCGACGAGTCCCGGCTCTTCTACACGCGCAAGCCGTGGAAGCGCATGATCGTGATGTTCGCCGGGCCGTTCATGAATCTCGTCCTGGCCGTCGTGATCTTCCTCGGCGTGATGATGTCCTTCGGGATCAACACGCAGACGACGACCGTCTCCACCGTCTCCGACTGCGTCGTCGCGGCCGGCGCCCAGACGGACAAGTGCGGCAAGGGCAACCCGGACTCCCCGGCCAAGGCCGCCGGCCTCAAGCCGCGCGACAAGATCGTGGCGTTCAACGGGCACCGTACGGACGACTGGGCCACGCTCCAGAAGGAGATCCGCAAGACCACCGGCCCCGCCACGGTCACCGTCGTGCGGGACGGCGTCCGCAAGACCCTCAGCGCGAACCTCATCTCCAACCAGGTGCAGAAGTACGACAGCAAGGGCGCGCCCATCAAGGGGCAGTACGTGACGGCCGGCTTCCTCGGCTTCGCGCCCGCCACGGGTGTCGTGCCGCAGACCTTCGGCCAGTCCGTCGACCGTATGGGCGACATGGTGCAGTCGGGCGTCGAGTCCCTGATCGCCCTGCCGAGCAAGATCCCCGACCTGTGGAACGCCGCCTTCGACGGCGGCGAGCGCAAGGCCGACTCCCCGATGGGCGTCGTCGGCGCGGCGCGGGTGGGCGGCGAGGTGTTCAACCTCGACATCCCGCCGTCGCAGCAGATCGCCACCATGCTGTTCCTGGTCGCGGGCTTCAACCTGTCGCTGTTCCTGTTCAACATGCTGCCCTTGCTGCCGCTGGACGGCGGCCACATCGCCGGGGCCCTGTGGGAGTCCGTGCGGCGCGCCTTCGCAAAGGTGTTCCGGCGCCCCGACCCCGGGCCGTTCGACGTTGCGAAGCTGATGCCGGTCGCCTATGTGGTGGCGGGAATCTTCATCTGCTTCACTCTTCTCGTCCTCATCGCGGACGTGGTGAATCCGGTGCGGCTCACCTAGCGCGGTGTGGGGACAAACGCCCGTTTGTGGCGACCGGCTGCAGTCTGTGGCCGGTCGTCTCCGTTTGAGGGGTCTCCGCGACGGGATGTGCTTCGAACGGATCGGGTGCCGTAATCTCGAAGCGGAGCCCGCCGATCTCGGGACCTTGATTCACACCTTGGGGTTGCTCGCCACATGACTGCGATTTCGCTTGGAATGCCTTCCGTTCCGATCAAGCTCGCCGACCGCAGGGTCAGCCGCAAGATCCAGGTCGGCTCCGTGGCCGTCGGAGGCGACGCGCCGGTTTCGGTGCAGTCGATGACGACGACCCGGACGTCGGACATCGGGGCCACGCTCCAGCAGATCGCGGAGCTGACGGCGTCGGGTTGCCAGATCGTGCGGGTGGCGTGTCCTACGCAGGATGATGCGGATGCGCTGCCGGTGATCGCGAAGAAGTCGCAGATCCCGGTGATCGCGGACATTCACTTCCAGCCGAAGTATGTCTTCGCGGCGATCGATGCGGGGTGTGCTGCGGTGCGGGTGAACCCGGGGAACATCAAGCAGTTCGACGACAAGGTCAAGGAGATCGCGAAGGCGGCTTCGGATGCGGGGACGCCGATTCGTATCGGGGTGAACGCGGGGTCGCTGGACCGGCGTCTGCTGCAGAAGTACGGGAAGGCGACGCCGGAGGCGCTGGTGGAGTCGGCGCTGTGGGAGGCGTCGCTGTTCGAGGAGCACGGTTTCCGGGACATCAAGATCTCGGTGAAGCACAACGACCCGGTGGTGATGGTCAACGCGTACCGTCTGCTGGCGGCGCAGTGCGATTACCCGCTGCATCTGGGGGTGACCGAGGCGGGTCCGGCGTTCCAGGGGACGATCAAGTCGGCGGTGGCGTTCGGTGCGCTGCTGTCGGAGGGTATCGGTGACACCATCCGTGTCTCGCTGTCGGCTCCGCCGGCGGAGGAGATCAAGGTCGGTATGCAGATCCTGGAGTCGCTGGGGCTGCGTCAGCGTCGTCTGGAGATCGTCTCGTGCCCGTCCTGCGGTCGTGCGCAGGTGGATGTGTACAAGCTCGCGGATCAGGTCAGTGCGGGGCTTGAGGGCATGGAGGTGCCGCTGCGCGTCGCGGTGATGGGCTGTGTCGTGAACGGTCCGGGTGAGGCGCGTGAGGCGGATCTGGGTGTCGCCTCGGGTAATGGCAAGGGGCAGATCTTCGTCAAGGGCGAGGTCATCAAGACCGTGCCGGAGTCGAAGATCGTGGAGACCCTCATCGAAGAAGCAATGAAGATCGCCGAGCAGATGGAGAAGGACGGCGTCGCCTCCGGCGAGCCCAAGATCAGCGTCGCCGGCTGACCGCTGCCCCCGCGCCCCGTGCGCCCACGCGCACCGCAGTGCGTGCCCGTAGCGCCCCGCCTCCCGTCCAGCACGGGGCGGGGCGCTGCTGCTTCCGCCCCGTGCGGCCGCACGGGGGTGCGTCCAGGAGGCTGAGAGGTACAGTTCCAAGACCTGTTCCCATGGCCTCGGGCCCCGCGACGGTGAGGCAAAACCACACGTGCTGACGACGACCACCACCAAGGTCCTGGAGCCCGGCGACATCGAGGCCGCTCTCGACGTCCTCGACCGCGATCCCGTCGCCAACGCCTTCGTGGCCGCCCGCGTCCAGGTCGCGGGCCTCGACCCCTGGCGGCTCGGCGGCGAGATGTGGGGCTGGTACTCGGGCGGCCGCCTGGAGTCCCTCTGCTACGCCGGCGCCAACCTCGTTCCCATCTGCGCGGGCCCCGAGGCCGTACGGGCCTTCGCCGACCGCGCGCGCCGCTCGGGGCGCCGCTGCTCCTCCATCGTGGGCCCCGCGGAGGCCACGTCCGCGCTCTGGTCGCTCCTGGAGCCCCACTGGGGCCCCGCGCGCGAGGTCCGCGGCCACCAGCCCCTCATGGTCACCCGCTCCATGCCCGCCGACGTCGAGCCCGACCCCCTCGTCCGCCGCATCCGCAAGGACGAGATGGAAGTGATCATGCCGGCCTGCGTGGCCATGTTCACCGAAGAGGTCGGTGTCTCCCCGCTCGCCGGGGACGGCGGGCTCCTGTACCAGGCCCGCGTCGCCGAGCTCGTGGGCTCCGGCCGCTCCTTCGCCCGCATCGAGGACGGACGCGTCGTCTTCAAGGCCGAGATCGGCGCCGCGACGCCCCACGCCTGCCAGATCCAGGGCGTCTGGGTCGCCCCCGAGTACCGCGGCCGCGGCCTGTCCGTGACCGGCATGGCGGCCGTCCTGCGCTACGCCCTGTCCGAGGTGTCGCCCGTCGTCAGCCTCTACGTCAACGACTTCAACACCGCGGCCCGGGCCGCCTACCGGCGCGTCGGCTTCGAGGAGACCGGCGCGTTCATGAGCGTGCTGTTCTGAGCCGCCGGGCCCCGTGCGCGGGGAGCGTGCGGGTAGCCTCCCCGCATGGATGACATCGTGGTCGGGCCGCTCGACCTCGCCGCGCGGGTCGACGACGCGCTGGCCGTGCAGGCACTGGCCTTCGGGCTCACCGCGGAAGAGGTCGCCGTACGGCGCCACATCGTGCTGCGCCACCTGGCCTCCCGTGGCGCCCGCGCCCTCGGGGCGACCGCCCGCGGGGGGCGCCTCGTCGGCTTCGTCTACGGGATGCCCAACGACCGCAGCCACTGGTGGTCGGGCATCGTCGAGCCCTACTTGCGCGCCACGGGCAGCGAGGGTTGGCTCGACGACTCCTTCGTCATCACGGAGCTGCACGTCCACCCCGACTTCCAGAAACGGGGCATCGGGCGGGCACTGATCACCACCATCACCGACGCCGCCGCCGAGCCGCGCTCGATCCTCTCCGCCATCGACACCGAGTCCCCCGCCCGCGCCCTCTACCGCAGGCTCGGCTACCGCGACCTGGCCCGCCCCGTGCACTTCCCCAGCGCGCAGAGCCCGTACGTGGTGATGGGGGCCCCGCTGCCGCTACTGGGGTGAGCCCGCGGGGCCGCCTTCGGCGCCCCGGGCGGACCGCCCCGTGCGAGAACTCGTTTCAGCGTGGCGCCGGCTGCCGCTAATCTCCTGACCATTCCCTACGCCCTGCCAGGAGACCAACGATGGCCCATGTCCAGCGCATGTCCACCACGCTGCTGAAGACACTGCGCGACGACCCGGCCGACGCGGAGACCGCCAGCCACAAGCTGCTGGTCCGCGCCGGGTACGTCCGACGCTCCTCCGCCGGTGTCTGGACCTGGCTGCCGCTCGGCAAGAAGGTGCTGGAGAACGTCTCCCGCGTGGTGCGCGAGGAAATGGACGCCATCGGGGGCCAGGAGGTCCTCCTGCCCGCCCTGCTGCCCAAGGAGCCCTACGAGGCGAGCGGGCGCTGGGAGGAGTACGGCGACCTTCTGTTCCGCCTCAAGGACCGCAAGGGCGCCGATTACCTGCTCGGCCCCACGCACGAGGAGATCTTCACCCTCACGGTCAAGGACCAGTGCACGTCCTACAAGGACCTGCCCGTGATCCTCTACCAGATCCAGACCAAGTACCGGGACGAGGCCCGGCCCCGCTCCGGCGTGCTGCGCGGGCGCGAGTTCCAGATGAAGGACTCCTACTCCTTCGACACCACTGACGAAGGCCTCGCCGAGTCCTACCGCCTGCACCGCGAGGCGTACACGCGCATCTTCGAGCGCCTGGGGCTCGACTACCGCGTCGTCTCCGCCGTCTCGGGCGCCATGGGCGGCTCCGCGTCGGAGGAGTTCCTGGCCCCCGCCGCGGCCGGCGAGGACACCTTCGTGGACTGCCCCGCGTGCGACTACGCCGCCAACACCGAAGCCGTCACCGTAGCCGTGAGCCCCTGCGACACCGTGGCCCACGGCGCGGTCGAGGAACTGGACACGCCCGACACGCCCACCATCGAGACCCTCGCCGCCCACCTCGGCGTGCCGGCCTCCGCGACGCTGAAGAACCTCCTCGTCAAGGTCGACGGCGAGATCACCGCCGTCGGCGTGCCCGGCAACCGCGAGGTCGACCTCGGCAAGCTGGGGGAGCACCTGGCGCCCGCCGTCGTCGAGCTGGTCACCGCCGAGGACTTCGCGGACCGGCCCGAGCTCGTACGGGGCTACGTCGGCCCGCAGGGCCTTAAGCTGCGCTACATCGCCGACCCGCGCGTGGCGCCCGGCACCGCATGGATCACCGGCGCCAACAAGCCCGGCAAGCATGCCCGCAACGTGGTGTGCGGACGGGACTTCGAGGTGGACCAGTACCTCGACGTGGTCGTGGTCGAGCCGGGCGACCCCTGCCCCCGCTGCGGGGCCGGCCTGGAGATCGGCCGGGCGATCGAGATCGGCCACATCTTCCAGCTGGGCCGCAAGTACGCCGACGCATTCGGGCTCGATGTCCTCGGGCAGAACGGCAAGCCGGTCCGCGTCACCATGGGTTCCTACGGCATCGGCGTCTCCCGCGCCGTGGCGGCCCTCGCCGAGCAGACGCACGACGAGTCCGGCCTGTGCTGGCCCCGTGAGGTCGCTCCCGCGGACGTGCACATCGTCGCTGCGGGCAAGGCCGTCCAGACCGAACTCGCCCTGGAACTCGCGGACAAGCTCGGCTCGGCGGGCGTCCGGGTCCTCGTCGACGACCGCACCGGCGTCTCCCCGGGCGTGAAGTTCACCGACGCCGAACTGATCGGCATCCCGGAGATCCTGGTCGTCGGCCGCGGAGCGCCCCAGGGGCTCGTAGAGCTGAAGGACCGGCGCACGGGCACCCGCGAAGAGCTGCCGGTCGCCGAGGCCATCGAGCGGCTGAGCACGCGCCGCTGACGACCCGCCAGGGGCGGTCGGGGACATGCGCCCCGGCCGCATGGGGCGGAAGCGCGGCCTGCACGGGGCCCGGAGCACCGCCGCTCCGGTGGCCCCGCATGGGGCGGCGCAGAGGCCTGCATGGGGCGGGGACGGAGCCCGCATGAGGCGGAGATTGGCCCGCATGGGGCGGGGACGGAGCCCGCATGGGGCGGAGGTTGACCCCGCACGGGGCGGAGATTGGCCCGCATGGGGCGGGGACCCGCGCATGGGGCCGCAAGAGGCGGGTCCCGCATGGGGCGGGCGCCCGCCCCACGGGGCGGCACCCCGTCAGAGCATGCCCGCGAACTCCAGCAGGAGTTCGCCCCGTGCGCGGGCCCCGTGCGCGAGTTCGCGTATGCCCGCCTCCGCCGTGCGGAAGAGGGTCCAGCCGCGCAGCCGGTCGCGGTCGACGTCCAGGGCGTCGGCGAGCTTGGCCACGCGCCGCCGGGCAATGGCTGCAGCACCGGGGGAGGCCATCAGGGTGTCGACCCGGTCGCGGGCGAGCCACGCCAGGTCGTAAGCCCGCTCGCCCACCAGGGGCCTGGGGCCGACGGCCAGCCAGGGGGCCCGCTCGCCCGCCAGCACCTTGCCCTGCTCGTAGCGACCGTGCAGCAAGGACACCGGCTCTTCGGTGCCGGCGCCGGCGTCGGCCGCCAGGGCGTCCCGCAGCTCCAGGGCCTCGTCGACGACGGCCCGCGCGTCGGTCGCCCACGGCTCGTCGCGCCGCTCCCGCATGGCGCGCGCGAGCTCCAGCGTGTGGTCGGCCACCGAAGTGAACGGGTGGTCATCCGCCGGACGCACCCAGAGGCGTTGCAACGTCGCCGTGGCCTCCAAGACGGCCTTCTGCTCCGCCAGGGACCGCAGGCTCACACCGGCCCGCAGCCGCTCCAGGAGGAGCGCACCCTCTGCGGGCTCCGCCTCCAGCACCCGGGCCGCCCCCAGGCCGTTCCACTGCGCCAGTGCCGCACCTTCCAGTGCGGCGGCCTCTCCCGGTACTTCGAGCTTCAGTACGGCCCCCGTGCCGTCGGCCCGGTGCGCGAGGACGACGACGCTGCTCCGCCCGCCGGGTACGTGCACCCGCTCCGGGGCCAGCTCCCAGCGCTCCGCGAACCGGTGCACCCGCTCCGGCAGCGAGGCGAGCCACTGGTGCTCCGCCCCCTCCGCCGGCCCGGAGCCCAGGGTCCGCACCAGCCGCTCCGGGGGTGCGAAGCGGTCGTCGGCGTTGCTCATATCCCTGTGCTGTCCTTTTCGTCCTCGCCGGTCAGGGGCGGTCGGGTGAACCGCTGGGCGTGGCCGGAGCGGTCCGCTCCGTGAGCCCAGGGAAGGCTACGCCGCCACCGCGCCAGCGCACGGCGCGCACTGCCGCCTCGCGCAGTCCGCCCGCCGCCTCGAGCCGCAGGTCGCCGCGGGCGGCTGCCACGAGATCGGCGTACACGGCCGCGACGCGCGCCTCCAGTTCCGCCGCCAGCCGCACGGCGGCGTCCGCGTCCGTGACGGGGAACGGCAGCGCGTACCCGGCGGCCGCGGCCTCAGGCACGCCGCCCAGGTCCCGTACCGCCCGGCTCATCGCGTCCCGTCGCGCGCGGTGCGCGTCGTAGGCCTCGCGCGCCTCCGCGGCCCGTTCCTGCGCCACGCGCGCGCCGACGACTCCGTAGCCGTACACGGCGGCGTGCTCGGCCCCGAGCGCGGCCTGGGCCGCCTGGAGCGCCTGCCGCACGGCGGGATCCTCGGGCGCCCGGGTGCTCGCCGTCTCCGTCATGCGTCACTCCTGAGCAGGTATGCGTGGGCCGCGCCCGCGGCGGCCACGGAGGCGAGCAGCCGGGCCAGTTCGGGCGGGGCGGAGCGGAGGGCCGCCGTGCGGTCGTCCGCCGTGCGCCGTTCGGCATCGGCCAGTGCGGCCAGGGCCGCCTTCTCGTCGCCCGGTACGTCGTCCGCACGCGGGGAAGCGGACGCGCCCGGGGCGGATGCTCCCGGAGCAGCCGGAGAGGACGACGACCCGGAGGACGACGACTCGGGCGATGGCGATTCGGGTGACGGCGACTCGGGTGACGATGACTCCGAGGGCGACGACCCGGAGGACGGTGGCCCGGAAGACGGTGACCCGGTTGACGACGACTCAGGGGAGGCCGAGGCCCCATGCGACGGGCTCCCCGCCCCGTGCGGCCCGTCCGGCGCCCCCCGCGACGCGCCGAAGGCCTCCGCATGGCGCGCCACCTCCTCCCGCAGCGGCCGCAGCCGCTCCGCGAGCCCCCCGTGCACCGCGATCGTGGCGTCGTAGCGCGCGAGCAACTGCATGGAGGCGCGCCCCGCGGCGGCGCGCAGCCGCTCCGTGGCGGAAGGCCCCGCGGGCGCCCCCGAGGCGCCGGAACAGCCGGTCAGCAGCCCCCCGGCGCCGGCGCCCAGCAGAACCGCGGCGCCCCCTGCCAGTACCCTGCGTCGGTGCGGGCCGGCAGGGCCCCGCGTCGTCGTCGTGAACGCCACGATCCTCTTTCCGCCGGTCCCGTCATGATCACCGCACGTGAGCGTACCGGCGCGCCACCCGATGGCCGCGGACGAGGCACCGAATCGTCAGTCGGCTGCCGGAACAGATAGGCTTTGACCTGACACGCGACTTTCCCACAACAGCACACGCGGCCGAGGAGTCACCCGGATGAGCACCACCCAGAGCGAGCGGCTGCGCGAGCTGCTGGCCCCTCTCGTGAGCGCGCGGGAGCTGGATCTGGAAGAGATCGAGGTGACCACGGCGGGCAAGCGGCGTGTGCTGCGCATCGTGGTGGACTCCGATGCGGGCGTCGAGCTGGACGAGTGCGCGGAAGTCAGCCGCGCCGTCTCCGAGAAGCTCGACGAGACGGACGCCATGGGCGGCGCCCCGTACGTTCTGGAAGTCACCTCCCCCGGCGCCGACCGCCCCCTGACCGAGCACCGGCACTACGTGCGTGCCACCGGCCGTCTGATCAAGGCGCAGCTCACCGAGGGCGGCGAGCTGGTCGCGCGCATCGTCGCGGTGGACGACGAGGGGCTGGACATGGAGGTCCCCGGGGTCAAGGGCCGCAAGCCCACTGCGCGGCGACTGGCCTTCGGCGAGATCGCCAAGGCCCGCGTGGAGATCGAGTTCAACCGCAAGGCCGCGGAGAAGACCGCAGACACGGCGGCAGAGGCCGCCGATGAAACCGACGAGAGCCAAGAGGAGGCGTAGCCGTGGACATCGACATGAGTGCCCTGCGGGGTCTGGTGCGAGAGAAGGAGATCTCCTTCGACCTGCTGGTCGAGGCGATCGAGTCGGCCCTCCTCATCGCCTACCACCGCACCGAGGGGAGCCGCCGCCGCGCCCGCGTGGAGCTGGACCGCGGCACCGGCCACGTGACGGTGTGGGCCAAGGAGGACCCGCAGGACCTGGAGGAGGGCGAGGAGCCCCGCGAGTTCGACGACACGCCGTCGGGTTTCGGCCGGATCGCCGCGACCACCGCCAAGCAGGTCATCCTCCAGCGTCTGCGCGACGCCGAGGACGAGATCACTTTCGGCGAGTTCGCGGGCCGTGAGGGCGACGTCGTCGCGGGCATCGTCCAGCAGGGCAAGGACCCGAAGAACGTCCTCGTGGACATCGGCAAGCTGGAGGCCATCCTGCCGGTGCAGGAGCAGGTCCCCGGCGAGGAGTACAAGCACGGCACGCGCCTGCGCACGTACGTCGTACGGGTGGCGAAGGGCGTGCGCGGCCCGTCCGTCACGCTCTCGCGCACCCACCCGAATCTGGTCAAGAAGCTGTTCGCCCTCGAGGTGCCGGAGATCGCGGACGGCTCGGTGGAGATCGCCGCCATCGCGCGCGAGGCCGGCCACCGCACCAAGATCGCGGTCCGCTCCACGCGCTCGGGCCTCAACGCCAAGGGCGCCTGCATCGGCCCCATGGGCGGCCGGGTGCGCAACGTGATGGCGGAGCTGCACGGCGAGAAGATCGACATCGTCGACTGGTCGGACGACCCCGCCGAGCTGGTGGCGCACGCCCTGTCCCCCGCGCGGGTGAGCAAGGTCGAGGTCGTGGACCTCGCCGCGCGCTCCGCCCGGGTGACCGTGCCCGACTACCAGCTGTCGCTGGCCATCGGCAAGGAGGGCCAGAACGCCCGCCTGGCCGCGCGGCTCACCGGGTGGCGCATCGACATCCGCCCGGACACCGAGCAGCCCGACCGGGAATCCGGCCGAGCCTGATCACGTTCATGACACCGGGGTCCGCACACGCGGGCCCCGGCATCGTGGCCGAAACGCATACGTGCCCGATCACGGCCCCCCAGGGGCGGGGTGGGCGCGGGGAGGTAGACTGAAGAGTGTCTGGCCGGACGCATGCCCGCGCATGCCCTGAGCGAACCTGCGTGGGATGCCGGGAGCGAGCGGCCAAGGGCGATCTGCTGCGGATCGTGATGATCGAGGGCGCCTGCGTCCCCGACCCTCGCGGTACGCTGCCCGGCCGGGGTGCTTCCGTGCACCCCACACTGGTCTGTCTCGACCTGGCGGTCCGCCGCCGGGCGTTTCCCAGGGCCTTCAAAAGCCCGGGGCCGCTCGATACGGCGGAGCTCCGCCGGTGCATCGAACAGATCGAAGCGCAGTAGTTCGGCCCCGCGTGTGCGGGGTATGGCCCCACTGTAAGAAGCACGGCACGGGTAACCGTGCGGTCAGGTACCTCGCGAGTTGGAAGTAGGTCGAGATTGCGATGAGCACTCGATGAGTACGCGATGAGTACGCCCATGAAGTAGCGACGGTCCGGTGGACACCCCGGACCTAGAAGGAGCGAAGTGGCTAAGGTCCGGGTATACGAACTCGCCAAGGAGTTCGGAGTGGAGAGCAAGGTCGTCATGGCCAAGCTCCAAGAACTTGGTGAATTCGTCCGTTCGGCGTCCTCGACGATCGAGGCGCCGGTTGTCCGCAAACTGACTGACGCACTGCAGGGACCCGGCGGCGCCGGCAAGCCCGGTGCGAAGCCCGCGGCGCCGCGCAAGTCCGCGGCCCCCAAGCCGGGTGCCCCCACTCCGGGTGCGCCCCGTCCCGCCGCCCCCAAGCCGGCGGCGGAGGCAGCTGCCCCCAAGCCGTCCCAGGCCGCGCCGACCCCCGGCCCGCGCCCGGGTCCCAAGCCTGCCCCGGCGGCCCCGGCCAAGCCGGCCCCGGTCACCCCGGTGCCCGCTGCGGAGTTCTCCGCTCCGGCGCCGGCCCAGCCGCAGGGTCCGTCCGCGCCGCGCCCCGGCGCGACGCCCGGCCCGCGTCCCGGCGGCGCCCGCCCCGGTCCGGCCGGCCAGCGTGACGGCGGCCGCCCCGAGCGCGGTCCGCGTCCCGGTGGTGCGGGCGAGCGCGCCCCGCGTCCCGGTGGCGCCCGTCCGGCCGGTCCCCGTCCGGGCAACAACCCCTTCACCTCCGGTGGCTCCACGGGCATGGCCCGTCCGCAGGCCCCCCGTCCCGGTGGCGCCCCGCGTCCCGGTGGTCAGGGTGCCCCGGGCGCTCCGCGTCCGCAGGGCGGCCCCGGCGGTGCTCCCCGTCCGCAGGGTCCGGGCGGCGCCCGTCCGACCCCGGGCGGCATGCCCCGTCCGCAGGGTGCCCCCGGTGGCGCCCCGCGTCCCGGTGGCGCTCCCTCCGGCAACCGCCCGAACCCGGGCATGATGCCGCAGCGTCCGGCTGCCGGCCCGCGTCCGGGCCCCGGTGGCGGCGGTCGCGGTCCCGGCGGCGGCGCGGGTCGTCCCGGCGGCGGTGCCGGTCGTCCGGGCTTCGCCGGTCGTCCGGCCGGTCCCGGCGGCGGCGGTCGTCCCGGTGGCGGCGGCGGCTTCGCCGGTCGTCCCGGTGGCGGTGGCCCCGGTGGCGGTGGCGGCGGCTTCGGTGGCGGTCGTCCCGGTTTCGGTGGCCGTCCCGGCGGTCCGGGTGCCCGTGGTGGCACGCAGGGCGCCTTCGGCCGTCCCGGCGGTCCGGCCCGTCGTGGCCGCAAGTCCAAGCGTCAGCGGCGCCAGGAGTACGAGGCCATGCAGGCCCCGTCCGTCGGCGGCGTGATGCTGCCCCGCGGCAACGGCGAGAGCATTCGCCTGTCGCGCGGTGCCTCCCTCACCGACTTCGCGGAGAAGATCGGCGCCAACCCGGCGTCCCTCGTCGCCGTGATGATGAACCTCGGCGAGATGGTCACGGCCACGCAGTCCGTCTCGGACGAGACGCTGCAGCTCCTCGGCGGCGAGATGAACTACACCGTTCAGATCGTGAGCCCCGAGGAGGAGGACCGCGAGCTGCTCGAGTCGTTCGACATCGAGTTCGGTGAGAACGAGGGCGGCGAGGAGATGCTCGTCGCGCGTCCGCCGGTCGTGACCGTCATGGGTCACGTCGACCACGGTAAGACGCGACTGCTCGACGCCATCCGCAAGACCAACGTGGTCGCGGGCGAGGCCGGCGGCATCACCCAGCACATCGGTGCCTACCAGGTCTCCACCGACGTCAACGACGAAGAGCGCAAGATCACCTTCATCGACACCCCGGGTCACGAGGCGTTCACCGCCATGCGTGCCCGTGGTGCGAAGTCGACCGACATCGCGATCCTCGTGGTGGCGGCCAACGACGGTGTCATGCCGCAGACGATCGAGGCCCTGAACCACGCCAAGGCGGCCGACGTGCCGATCGTGGTCGCGGTCAACAAGATCGACGTCGAGGGCGCCGACCCGACGAAGGTGCGCGGTCAGCTCACCGAGTTCGGTCTGGTGGCCGAGGAGTACGGCGGCGACACGATGTTCGTCGACATCTCCGCCAAGCAGGGTCTGAACATCGACAAGCTGCTCGAGGCCGTCGTCCTCACCGCCGACGCCGCGCTCGACCTGCGCGCCAACGCGGAGCAGGACGCGCAGGGTATTGCGATCGAGGCCCACCTCGACCGCGGTCGCGGCGCCGTGGCCACCGTGCTCGTCCAGCGCGGTACCCTCCGCGTCGGTGACACGATGGTCGCCGGTGACGCCTACGGCCGTGTCCGCGCCATGCTCGACGACAAGGGCCAGAACGTCGAGGAAGCGGGTCCGTCGACCCCCGTCCTCGTCCTCGGTCTCACCAACGTCCCGGGCGCCGGCGACAACTTCCTCGTCGTCGACGAGGACCGCACGGCACGCCAGATCGCCGAGAAGCGCGCTGCGCGCGAGCGCAACGCCGCCTTCGCCAAGCGCACCCGCCGGGTCTCCCTCGAGGACCTCGACAAGGTGCTCAAGGCCGGTCTGGTCCAGGACCTCAACATCATCATCAAGGGTGACGCGTCCGGTTCGGTGGAGGCTCTCGAGTCCTCGCTGCTCCAGCTCGATGTGGGCGAGGAGGTCGACATCCGCGTGCTGCACCGCGGCGTGGGTGCGGTCACCGAGTCCGACATCAACCTGGCGACCGGCTCCGACGCCATCGTCATCGGCTTCAACGTCCGCGCCGAGGGCCGTGCCACGCAGATGGCCGAGCGCGAGGGCGTCGACGTCCGGTACTACTCGGTCATCTACCAGGCGATCGAGGAGATCGAGGCGGCCCTCAAGGGCATGCTGAAGCCGGAGTACGAAGAGGTCGAGCTGGGTACGGCGGAGATCCGCGAGATCTTCCGCTCGTCCAAGCTGGGCAACATCGCGGGTGTCCTCATCCGCTCCGGCGAGGTCAAGCGCAACACCAAGGCGCGCCTCATCCGCGACGGCAAGGTCATCGCGGAGGAGCTCAACATCGTCGGTCTGCGTCGCTTCAAGGACGACGTCACCGAGATCCGCGAGGGCTTCGAGGGTGGTATCAACCTCGGAAACTTCAACGACATCAAGGTCGACGACGTCATCGCGACGTACGAGATGCGCGAGAAGCCGCGCGGCTGAATCGCATAGCTCAACCCCGGGGCCGGTCGGCGGAGCATATTCCGTCGATCGCCCCCGGCCGTTGCGTGTACGGTTCGAAGAGCCCTACACCACAGGTACACCTCACGCCTCCCGGGTGGGCTTCACCCGTCACGCATGTATGCAGGGACTCTGTCCTTCGACCTCCTCCTCGGCGACGTACGGTCGCTGAAGGAGAAGCGCTCCGTCGTCCGCCCGATCGTCGCCGAGCTGCACCGCAAGTACGCGGTGAGCGTGGCGGAGGTCGGCGACCAGGACCTCTACCGCCGGGCGACAATCGGCCTGGCGGCGGTCTCCGGGGACGCGGGGCACCTCACCGACCTACTGGACCGCTGCGAGCGCTGGGTCGCCGCACGTCCCGAAGTGGAGCTGCTCTCGGTCAGGCGGCGGTTCCACGGCGACCACGACGACTGAGCGCGTCACCGGCGCCACAAGCACAATGGACAAGAAGAAGGAGACGGACCAGTGGCCGACAACGCGCGTGCGAAAAGGCTGGCGGACCTCATCCGCGAGGTGATCGCCCAGAAGCTGCAGCGCGGAATCAAGGACCCGCGGCTCGGCTCGCATGTGACCATCACGGACACCCGGGTCACCGGCGACCTGCGGGAGGCCACGGTCTTCTACACGGTCTACGGCGACGACGAGGACCGCGCCAGCGCGGCCGCGGGCCTGGAGAGCGCCAAGGGCATCCTGCGCTCGGAGGTCGGGCGTGCGGCCGGCATCAAGTTCACGCCGACCCTGACGTTCGTGGCCGACGCCCTGCCGGAGAACGCCCGCACCATCGAGGACCTCCTCGACCTGGCCCGGGCCTCCGACGCCAAGGTGCGCGAGGCGTCCTCGGGCGCGGCGTACGCGGGCGAGGCCGACCCGTACCGCAAGCCGGACGAGGACGAGGACGACAAGGACGCTGCCGGCGAATGAAGCACAAGGAGACCCCGCCGGACGGCCTCGTCATCGTCGACAAGCCGGCCGGCTTCACCTCGCACGACGTCGTCGCGAAGATGCGCGGCATCGCGCGGACGCGCCGCGTGGGGCACGCGGGGACGCTCGACCCCATGGCGACGGGCGTCCTCGTCCTCGGCATCGAGCGGGCGACGAAGCTTCTCGGCCACCTCGCGCTGACCGAGAAGGAGTACGTCGCGACGATCCGCCTGGGGCAGAACACCGTCACGGACGACGCGGAGGGCGACATCACGTCCTCGGCCGACGCCTCCGCGGTCACCCGTGAGGCGATCGACGCGGGCGTCGCCAAGCTCACCGGCGCGATCATGCAGGTGCCGTCGAAGGTCAGCGCGATCAAGATCGACGGCAAGCGCTCGTACAAGCGGGCCCGCGAGGGCGAGGACTTCGAGATCCCGGCCCGGCCGGTGACCGTCTCGTCGTTCACCGTCCACGCGGTGACCCCCGCGGAGGCCGCGGACGGCACCCCCGTGCAGGACCTGCTGGTCTCCGTCGTCTGCTCCTCCGGGACGTACGTCCGGGCCCTCGCGCGCGACCTGGGCGCGGACACGGGCGTGGGGGGCCACCTCACCGCCCTGCGGCGCACCCGCGTCGGCCCGTACGGGCTGGGCGAGGCCCGCACGCTGGACCAGCTCCAGGAGGAGCTGACGATCATGCCGGTCGCCGAGGCGGCCGCCGCGGCCTTCCAGCGCTGGGACGTCACGGAGGAGCAGGCGCGCCTGCTCGCCAACGGCGTACGGGTGCGCGTCCCGCTCTTCGACACCACGGGGCCGATCGCGGCCTTCGGTCCGGACGGGCGCTTCCTGCTCCTGCTGGAGAACCAGGGCGGCCGGGCGAAGAGCCTGGCGGCCTTCGGCTAGAGCCGGCCCGCCGGGGGCGCGGGCGGCGCCTCGGCGCGGCGTCCCGCCTCCCGGCCACCGTCGCCGCCATTCCTTCAGGGCGTGGCGGCGTCGTGCTGTCCGGGGACGGACGGGCTGAACGGACGCCTATGGCGCCCCATCCAGGCCCCCATCTAAGGCCCCCCGTCTTTGGCCCCACTACCGTGGGGCGGGGAGCCGGCTTCCGCTGCTTCCCGCCCCACGATCCCCCTCCTGTCAGTCGTCTATCCACACCGTTCCCACAATTCACTCCATTGGGCAGGCGCTCGGAGTGAATGGCGGGTGTGGAAGGGGGCGCGTTCGTGCGACGACCTGGTCCTGCCGATCATCCGCTGCCTACCGTCGGGGTACATGCACGGCGGGGAGGTTCGGCGGATGAGCGGTCGGCGGACCGATGCGGACGAGTTCCTGGTGCGCATCAGAGACCTCGCCGGGAGGCCGCGCGGTACGGGCTTCATCGCCGACGACCGCGGCACGATGATCACCAGCCACGAGGCCGTCGACGGCCTGGCGCGCCTGGTGCTGCTGGCACCGGGCGACCGTACGTGCCTGGTGGGCGCCGATGCGGTCACCCCCCTGCCGGGCTGCGACCTGGCGCTGGTGCGCACCGAGGGCCTCGGAGTGGCCCCGCTGCCCGTCGCCGCCGCCGAGCGCATCGAGGACGGGGCGAACGTCCGGCTGCGGGCGGGCCACTGGCAGCGCGCCCAGGTCATCGGCGAGGCCCTCGTCACCTATACGGCGACGGACCGCTTCCACCTGCTCGACGCCGCCGTGGAGCTCTCCCTGGGAGAGCGCGACGGTCTGCGGCTCGGCGAGGAGGCCACCGGCGGACCGGTCATCGACGCCCGTACGGGGACGGTCGTCGCCGTCCTCGGTACCGCGCTCCATGCGGAGCGCCGCTCCGGAGGTTTCGCGATCCCGCTCCGTGCGGCAGCCGCTGCCGCGCCGGACGGCTCCCTGGCGGCTCTCCTGGAGCGCAACGCGGCCACGGTCCCCGCTTTCGGACCCGACCTCAACCTGGCGGGTGCCCTCCAGCTGACGGCCACCTCCCTGGGACCGATCATCACGGCGCGCGACTGGCGCGACCCCGTGGAGCGGCCGGAGATCGCCAGGGAGTTCGCCCGCTTCCTGGAGCCGGACGAGGAGCCCGCCGGCCTCACGGGTGCCGACGACGGCGCCCCGGAGGACGGCGGCGAACGCATGCCGGACGCCGGCGGCCATCCGCCCGCCCCCGAACCGCCGCCCGACGAACCCGTGCCGGAACCGGGCCCCGGCCCGGGCGGCACGGGGGCCCCGGGCGCGCTGGTGGTGACCGTCCCGGCGCGCGCCTGGCGCGGCACCCCCGGCGGCGGCCCGGGCGGCCGCTGGATCGGCGACCTGCCCGGCGCGCGCCACCCCTCCGATCCGCCCGAGACCGCCGGGTCCCCGGATCCGGACGACCCGGATGGCCCGGACGGGCCAGGTGCTTCGGAGGACGCGGCGGACGGCCCTGCAGCGGCCGTCCTCGGCCTCGTGGGAGGACCCGGTACGGGCCGCACCACCGAGCTCCTCTCGCTCGCCTCCCGCCGCGCACGGGGCCCCGAACCGGCCCCCACTCTCTGGCTGCGGGGTGCGGACCTGGAGGAGGGCGACACCAGCCTGCGGGACGCGATCGCGCGAGCCCTCGCGGCTGCCGCCCGGATTGTCACCGCGTCCACGGGGGCGGCCGGCACGGTGGGCGACCCGGCCGAGGCCACCCCGGAGGCCGTGGCGGCGCTGGGGCACCGCGTGGGGCGGCCCCTCCTCGTCGTCCTCGACGGCCCCGAGGAGGTCCCCCCGGTCCTCGCGCACGCCCTGCCGGCCTGGACCGCGGCGACCGCCGAGTGGCTGGAGGAGACGTCCGCGCGGCTCGTCGTCGCCTGCCGCCCGGAGCACTGGGAGACGGCGGGCGGCCTCTTCCCGCGCGAGGCGCTCCACGTGTCGACGGGCTCGGCCACCCCGCGCAGCCTGCCACCCTGCGTCAGCCTGACCGATCTGGGCCCCCTGCAGGCCGAGCGGGCCCGCGCCCTCTACGGCATCCCGCCCGACGCCATCCACCAGGCGGACGCCGCCCACCCGCTCGCGCTCCGCCTGCTCTCCGAGGTGCGCGCCGCGCTCCCGGACGGCACCGCGCCCGGCAGCCGGGCGGGCGAGGACGGGTCCCGTCCCCCCGACCGCTGGGACATCTTCTCCGCCTACCTGGACCTGGTCTGCCTGCGCATCGCCGTACGGCTGGCCGCCGGGCGCCGCCCCGCGCTGCGCGGCACGGCGGTGCGCAGGCTCTCCGCGCGCGTGGCCGGGCAGGTGCACGAGGCGGCGCGGCGCTGCCTCGGCCCCGGGCAGGGGGAGCTGGAGCGCGAGGCCTTCGAGGAGCTCTTCCCGTGGCGCAACGGCTGGGCCTCCGCCGTCCTCACCGAGGGCCTGCTCGTGCCGGCCGGTACCGGCTACCGCTTCGCGCACGAAGAGTTCGCCGACTGGCTGCAGGGCGCCCACCTCGACCTCGACGCCGCCCTGCACACCCTCGTCCACCGCTGGTACGAGCCCGAGGGCGGCTCCGGTGAGCACGACGCCCGGCTGCCGTCGCGGCCGGGCGGGGGGCCGGCGATCGAGGGCCACGTGCCGCCGCCCCCCGGCTCAAGCCGCGCACCGCGCTCGACGGCGGCGCGCCGCCGCAGCCGCCGCGCCGCCCGTCAGCGGGCCCGCAGGCCGCTTCCCGTGCCCCGCCACCGCATCGGCCCCGTGCTGCAGGCCCTGCTGCTCCTGGCACGCCGTTCCGGCCCCGACGCCCTCGCGCGCAGGCTCGGCGCCCTGGTCGACGCGGTCGCCGCCCTCCCGCCGTCCGAGCAGACCGGCGGTGCGGACGACGAGCGCCGCCCCGCGCTGCCCGACCCCGCCTGGTGGGCGGCACACCTCCTGGGCGAGACCCTCCTGCGCGTGCCGGACGCCACCCCCTACCTGGGAGCCCTCCGCCTCCTCGCCGAGCGCCTGACGACCCGCTCGCTGAGCCTGGGCGGTTTCGACAGCGGGGCGACGGGCTCCCTGGGCGGCCTCGCCGAGTTCGGTCCCTGGTTCTGGCTCCGGCTGCCCCTCGGGCTCGCCGAGCGGCTGGACCTGCTGCGCCTGCTGCTGCCCGCCGACGCGCCGCCCCCCGGCCAGACCCAGTACCAGGCCCAGGCGCTGGAGAGCTCCTCACCCGGCCCGGAGCAGCCCCGCCAGGCGCCCCAGCCGCCGCACACCGACCGCTTCCTGCCCGCCGTCATGACCGTCCTCGCCGAGGAGCCCTACGCCGCACAGGCCCTGCTGTGCCGGTGGTTCTCCGACGAGCGCCCCCTGCAGGCCGCTCCGTACGGCGATCACCTCAGGCTCACGGTCTCCACCGCCGCCCAGGTCCTGCTCCACACCCACCGGCACCGTGCCGTCGACGATCTGGCCGAAGCGCTCGTGGACGCCGCGCACCCGCGCGCCGACGAACTCCTCGCCGCCCTCGCCGAGGACGAGCCGTCCGCCATCTGCCGGGCCGTGGACCGGTGGGCCCACGACGACCGCATCGAGCGGCACGTGGCGGCCGCCGCGTACGCCCTCAAAGCCGCCCGGCACGTCACCACGGCCGCCGACCGCGAGCTGCTGCGCTACTCGGCGCTCGCCCTGCTCGCCCGCCCCGCGGAAGGCGCCCTGCACGGCACCGCGCTCGCCCTCCTCGTCCGCGACCCGGAGACGCGCGCCAAGCACCTCCAGCGGGCCCTCGCCCTCTTCGCCGAGTGCGACCCGCACCTGCCGGCCGGCGCCCTGGCCCCGGCCCTGACCACGCACCCCGAACCCGTCCTCGCGGCGTACCGCGCGCGTCTGTACGTCCGCGGGGACGGGCCGGGGGACGTCCTGCGCACCCTCGCCGAGGTCACCACACCGGCCCTCGCCCGCCGGGCCGCGGCCCTCGTCCAGGAATACGTCGAGCACCATCCCGAGGACGCCGGGCTCGCCGCCGCCTTCGTCGACCGCCGGCTCGAAGAGGGCCCCGCGGCCCGCTCCGTGCTCTTCCCCCTCGTCGTGCACCTGCTCAGCAGCCGCCCGCCCCAGGTGCGCCGTGCCCTGGCCCCGGTCCTGGCGTTCCCCGGCACGCCGCTGTCGCGGCCCCTGCGCCAGGAGCTGCTGGAGGTGCTGCTGGAGCGCGAGCAGTACGGGCCCTTCGAGCGCGACGTCACCGTCCTGGACGCCCTGCTGCGCGCCGTGGCGGCCGGGGCGGGGGAGCGCACCGAGGCCCGCACGCGCGACCTCGTGCACCGCACCGGTCTGCTCATGGCCCGCAGCCCCGAGGGGGCGGCCTGCTTCGACCGGCGCATGGTGCAGCTGTCCCGGGAGATCCCCGTCTTCGGCGAACAGGTGCTGCGCTGGCTGCGCTCCGCACCCGCCCAGTGGGCCGTCGTGGTCGGCCCGCGGGCGCGCATCAAGCTCACCGCCTGGGCCGGGCCGGACTGCCCCGCAGCCGCGGCGGGCCCCGCCGGCGAGGCCGGGGCGCCTGACCTGACAGTGACCGGACCGGCCGATGCGGGGCGCCGAGAACCGGCATGGCACTCTTAGTCCTGCGTAATCGACAGACAAAAGTTCGGGTTCGGGCGAGGAGCGGGCACAGTGCAGCGCTGGCGTGGCTTGGAGGACATCCCCCAGGACTGGGGGCGCAGCGTCGTCACCATCGGCTCGTACGACGGGGTGCACCGCGGGCACCAACTGATCATCGGGCGAGCCGTGGAGCGGGCGCGCGAGCTCGGGGTGCCCTCGGTCGTGGTGACCTTCGACCCCCACCCGAGCGAGGTCGTGCGGCCGGGCAGCCACCCGCCGCTGCTGGCGCCGCACCACCGGCGCGCGGAGCTCATGGCCGAGCTGGGCGTCGACGCCGTGCTGATCCTGCCCTTCACGGCGGAGTTCTCGAAGCTTTCGCCGGCCGACTTCGTGGTGAAGGTGCTCGTCGACAAGCTGCACGCCAAGCTCGTCGTGGAGGGCCCCAACTTCCGCTTCGGGCACCGTGCCGCGGGCACCGTCGACTTCCTGGCGGAGCTCGGTGCCACGTACGACTACGGCGTCGAGGTCATCGACCTGTTCGTGAGCGGTGAGGCGGGCGGCGGGCAGCCGTTCTCCTCCACGCTGACCCGGCGCCTGGTCGCCGAGGGCGACGTGGCGGGCGCGATGGAGATCCTGGGCCGCCCGCACCGCGTCGAGGGCGTCGTGGTCCGCGGCGCGCAGCGCGGCCGTGAACTGGGTTACCCCACCGCCAACGTGGAGACGCTGCCGCACACGGCGATCCCCGCCGACGGCGTCTACGCCGGCTGGCTGACCGTCGGCGGCGAGTCGATGCCCGCGGCCATCTCCGTCGGCACCAACGTCCAGTTCGACGCGACGGAGCGCACCGTCGAGGCGTACGCCATCGACCGGACCGACCTCGACCTCTACGGGCTCCACGCGGCCGTGGACTTCCTCGCGTACCTGCGTGGCATGGAGAAGTTCGAGTCCATCGAGGCGCTGCTGCTGTGCATGGCGGGCGATGTCAAGCGCGCACGGGACCTGGTGGCCGCACACGAGAAGACGGCGGCCTGACGGCAGCCGAGACGTTCTGCACGTGATGAGGGGCCCCGGCCGGCAATCGCCGCCCGGGGCCCCTCGTCGTGTGCCCGGTGTGGGCGCGCTTCCGCGGCCCGTGCGGGCTACTGCTGCGGGTAGCCGTAGCCGCCCGGCTGCCCCGGGTGGCCCTGCTGGCCGGGCTGCGCGTACGGGCCCGGCTGCTGGGGCGGCTGAGCGCCGCCGTACGGGCCCTGCGGGGCCGCGTACGGGTGGTACGGCGCGGGGGCCGGCTGAGCGGGCTGCTGGGCCTGCTCGGGGGCGTACTGGGCGGGCATCTGCGCGGCCGGGGCAGCCTGCTGCGGCTGCTGCTGGGCTGCCGGCTCCCCGCCCCATACGCCGCGCTGCTGCTGGGCCCGGGTGAAGTCCTCCGCCACCATCGCCGAGAGGTTGAAGTAGGCCTCGCGGGTCTTCGGACGCATCATCTCCAGGTCGACCTCGGCGCCGGTCGCCAGGTGCTCGTCGAACGGGACGACGACCACGCCGCGGCAGCGCTGCTCGAAGTGGGACACGATGTCCTCGACCTTGATCATCTTTCCGGTCTCGCGGACCCCCGAGATGACGGTGACGCTGCGGGAGACGAGGTCGGCGTAGCCGTGCGCGTGGAGCCAGTCGAGCGTGGTGCTGGCGCTGCTCGCGCCGTCGACGGACGGCGTCGAGACGATGATCAACTGGTCGGCGAGGTCGAGGACGCCGCGCATGGCGCTGTAGAGCAGACCGGTGCCCGAATCCGTGAGGATGATCGGGTACTGACGGCCCAGCAGGTCTATCGCCCGCCGGTAGTCCTCGTCGTTGAAGGTCGTCGAGACCGCCGGGTCCACGTCGTTGGCGATGATCTCCAGCCCGGAGGGCGCCTGCGAGGTGTAGCGGCGGATGTCCATGTAGCTGTGCAGGCTCGGGATCGCCGACACGAGGTCACGGATCGTCGCGCCCGTCTCGCGCCGCACACGGCGGCCCAGGGTGCCCGCGTCGGGGTTGGCGTCGATCGCGAGGATCTTGTCCTGGCGCTCGCTGGCGAGCGTCGCACCGAGGGCGGTGGTCGTGGTCGTCTTGCCGACGCCGCCCTTGAGGCTGATCACGGCGATCCGGTAGCACGAGAGGACGGGCGTGCGGATCAGCTCCAGCTTGCGCTGCCGCTCCGCCTCCTCCTTCTTGCCCCCGAACTTGAACCGGGGGCTCGCGATCTGCTTCTTCGGCTTCGGCTTGTTGCGCAGCAGCCGCTCCGAGGACAGCTCCATGGAAGCGGTGAACCCCAGCGGGGCCCCGTGCACGGAACGCTGCCGCTGCTCCGGCGTCACCGTGGGCCAGCCGCCGGCACGCGGGTCGGCGGGCACCCCGCCCTGGCCGCCGTCCCCGGCAGGCGGCACGGCGCCGTCGGAGTAGGGGTACGGGGCGTACGGGTACGGGGCGGGGGCAGGGGCCGGTGCCGCTGTTGCCTCATGCGCGTCCGTGGGGCCCTGCTGCGCCTGCACCGCCGGCGGCAGTGCGGGGGAGCCGTCGAAGACGTTCTGTGCGTGCGGGAGTTGCTGCGGGCCGGTGTGGGGCGCGGGGGCCGGTGCAGGTGCCTGCTGCGGGTCGGGGTGTGGGAGGCCGTCGGGAGCCGGCGGCAGCGGGGCCCCATGCGGCTCGGGGCGCGGGGCGCCGTCGAGCGCGGGAGGCACGGGCGCCTGGGGCGCGGGCGCCTCCGGGCGCGGGTAGCCGTAACCGCCCTGCGGTGCGAGGGCGTTCGGAGCGGGCGGCGCGGGGGCCTCCTGCGGCCCGGTGAGGCCCTGCGGCGCCGGGGCGGCGGCGTCCGGCGCCGGAGGAAGGGCGGGAGCGGCCTGGTGCGGCTGCGGCTGTGCCTGCGGTGCCGGGAAGGCCTGGGGCGCCGGAGCGGGCGCAGGGGCGGCCGCCCCATGCGCGTCCGGCCGCGGGTACCCGTAGCCGTCCTGCGGGGCAGGAACAGCCGTGGACGGAGCGGGGAGCGCGCTATCGGGCGTGCCCTGGGCCTCGGGGCGCGGGGCGCCGTCGAGCGCGGGGGGTACGGGCGCCCCGTGCGCGTCGGGTCGCGGGTAGCCGTAGCCGTCCTGCGGCGCGGGAGAGGCGAGCGCGGGCGGCACGGGGGCGCCCTGGGCCTCGGGCTGCGGGAAGGGCGGCGCCGGCGGGTAGGCCGACGGGTAGGGCGTCGGCGTCAGGCCGTTCGGCGGGACGGTGGAACCGGTGGCCCCATGCGCGACCGCCGCGGACTCGGCGGGCGCCTGCTGCACGTCAGGAACGGCCGGAACGTCAGAAACGGCAGGCACGTCAGAAACGGAACCGCTCTGCAGCGCCGCGGCGTGCGGGCCCGGGGCGGGCGGGAAGCCCTGCGGCGGCATGGGGGGCGGCGCAGGCATGTCGGCAGGCTGCTGCGCGTCCGGCGCCGGAGCCGCAGGGGCGAAGTTCGGAGGGAGGGGAGGCAGCGCGGCCTGGGGGGCCGGCGGAGGGGCCCACGCGGCCGCCTGCGCGTCCTGGCCCGCTTCCGCCGGCTCCTCGTCCGTACGCCCGGCAACCCGGTCGCGCAGGGCAGCAGCGGAGAACCGCATGGTGCCCGCGGGGCGCGGGGCGGTGTGCCCGCCCTCGGAGGAGGCGTCCGCGCCTTCGGAGGCCGACGCGGCCCCGGAGTCGTTCCCGGAAGCCCCGTGCAAGCCCTCCGAGGGGCCCTGGCCGGCCTTCCGGTCGTCAGCAGAGGCCTCGGCGACGGGAGAAGTGCTTTCGTCCTCTGTCCGGCCCGTGGCAGCGTCGTGACGGCTTCCCGAACCGGTGCTCGTGCCGGCCCCGTACTCCGGCGCTGCGGCAGGCCCGGCGCCGGCCTCGTGCCGGGCCGCGGCGTCCGTGTCACCCGGGGCGTCGGTGGCGCCCTGCCCGGGGACGTCGCCGGCGGCCTTTACGCTCTCCGCGCCGCCGGGCGTCGCGCTCGGCCCGGATACGGACGCGGATGCCGATGCGGACTCGGCGGCCCGTGCTGCGATCTCGTCCTGCAGCGCCGCCGCGGAGAACCGCATCGTGGCAGGGCTCTTCACCTCGCCCGCCGCAGCGGTCTCCCCGGAAGCTGCCTGGGCCCGGTCGCTCTGTGCCTCGGCCGCCGCAGACGGCATCCCCAGCGGTTCACCCGAAGGCGGGGGAGGGGGAAGCTGCTGCGCGCCACTCCCGGCGCCGCCCGGGCCCGCCGTGGCAGCCGCTGCGGAAGAGGCGTTCTGCGTGTACCAGGCAGGTGGCGTGTAGTCGATGGTGAACTCGCCCATGGTGTCGGGCTCGTGATCGTGACCGGCGTCGGACCGGTCCCCGCCGGCTGCGGACCCGCCTGCGCGGATCTCGTCCCGATCGCTGCTCACATTGCCTCCTGGTGTGGTCTAGCGCCCATGAAGTGCCTGTCGGGCCCGACCGTTCCCGTCGTCCGACCGCCCGGGTCTCCCCCGTTTGCGACAGGGGAGGCCGATGCGGTCCCCCGTCCGTACACCTGCCCAGCCTAATCGTCATACGCACCGCCGGGGCAGGCCCGCCCCCGGCCCACCGGCCGCCCCGCACGCCGCCCGGGGCCACGGGTGGTGGCAACCGCACCGGTGGGGCACGGGGGGCGGGTGGTACAAAGATTTCCCGCTCGAGAGTCACAACAGCGCGGGATCCGCGCCCGATTCGCTCCTTTCCGGCGGAATAGCCCATACGTTTTCCCCGGATCGCGGGGGGAGGCAGATCGTGCGGCGGGCCCGCACCCAAGAGGTATGCGCTGATGGTCCAGCCGCCCCCGCCCCCGCCCCCGATTTCGCCCATGCCGCCGAACGAGCCTCCGAACGACGGCGACGGCGCACCGCAGGATCCGGCAGCGGATACTCCGCAGCAGCCCCTGCATGAGGCC
>NZ_JBPQTS010000058.1:0-39591 GCF_051386455.1 Streptomyces sp. URMC 124 | reverse complement strand
CCCCGGAACTCCCCTCGGAACTCCCCCCGGGCCCCTTGACGTCGAGCGTCAGCGACGGCTTCGGGTTGTTCGTCGGCGTGCACGTGGTGGTCGTGCCCAGCGCCTGGATGGTGAGGGTGGAGGCGGTGAACGTGACGCTGCCGCTCTTCTTCGGGGTGTAGGTCCCCGACAGGTCGGGGATCTTGATCGGGGTGTTGGCCGGTATCGGCTCGGGGTTGGCGGGCCCGGAGACGGGGACCGTCCCGCTGTCGGCCCCGCCGAGCTTGATGACGGCGCTCGGCTTCATCGCGCCCTTGCCGAGCTCGATGGGGCTGGAGGAGACGCCCTTCTCGAAGGACATGGTCAGCTTGTACGCGGCGCCGTCCGCGACGCCCTTGATGTCGATGGGCGAGACGGCGCTCTTGTCGCCGATGGGGGTCTTGCACGCGTAGTCGACGTCGATCGTCACCGCGTGCGCGGCCGGAGCCCCCAGCAGAACGGCCCCGCCGGCCAGGGACGCGGCGAGGGCGAGTGCGCGGCGTGGGATGTGGGACACCTCTGGTTCCCCTCTCGTCCGGTGCCGCAGCCGAACCGAGCAGAGCTGACGGCACATCAGATCGGGCGCAGACAGTACGCCGGGGACCTTGAGGAAGGAAGGGAAGGGAACAGAAGAAGAAAGGAGAGGGAGAAGGGAGAGGGAGAAGGGAGGGGGAGAAGGGAGGGGGAGAAGGGAGAGAGGGAGCCGCAGGGAGAGGAAGGCGCCGGGGCCTACCCCGGCGCCGCCAACTCGGCCCACACCGTCTTCCCGGCCCCGCTCTCGTTCCGCACGACCCCCCAGTCCAGACAGAGCCGCTGCACAATGAACATCCCGTGCCCGCCGGGCCGCCCCGCGCGGTGCGGAGTGCGCGGCGCGGGCGTTCCCGCACCGAGGTCGACGACCTCCAGGCGCAGCACCTTGCCCGTGCAGCTCACGCGGAGCTCCTCGGGGCCGTCGGCGTGCAGGCAGGCGTTGGTGACCAGCTCGGAGACGACGAGCAGGACGTCCTCGGCGGCGGCACGGTGGTCCGCACCGATCGCGGGGAGCCAGCCCCAGTCGTGGAGCGCCTGCCGGGTGAAGTCACGGGACATGGGCACGGCGCCGCTGACCCCGACGAGGTGCAGCCGGCGCACCCCGGCGGTCCGGGACCCGCACGAAGACCCGTGCGAAGACCCGTACGGAGACCCGTGCGAAGCCCCGTCCGGCGACGGCACACCGGACGGCGACGCACCGGACGCCCCGGATGACGGCGCCCCGGACGCGGCGGCGCCGCCCGCCCCCGGACCGGGGTCGCCCGGCGGAGGGCACGGCCGGGTGGTGCTCATCAGCGCTTCACCTCACCGATTCACCGATTCGATTCACAACGGAACGATCAGAACGGAACGAACGGAACGAAGGGACGGACGGGGTACCTGGATACCTTGATCGCGGCTACCTGGCACATGGAACGGATTCAGCAGATTCAGCAGACTCCTGCCCGACCGATTCGTGAGAACACCCACTTCTTCGGTGCCGATCCTGTGACGCACGCAACTGGTGCCGGCGAACGCGCGCCGAAGGGGCCCTGCAGGCCGGGTGACGACTGAGTAACGCACAGGAAAAGACAGGAACGCCGGGGGTCAGCCGGAGAGGGCCGCGTCGAGGGTGTCGTGCACGGTGAAGACGGCCTCCGCGCCGGTGATCTCGAAGACCCGGGCGACCACGGGCTGCATCGCCGCGAGGTGGATGCCCCCGCCGGCGGCCTCGGCCTGGAGCCGGGCGCCCAGGAGCACGTTGAGACCGGTCGAGTCGCAGAACTCCAGACCGGAGCAGTCCAGGACCACGCGGGCACCGCCGTCGGCGATGGCGGCCTCGAGGGGCTCGCGCAGCACGTCCGCCGTGTGGTGATCGAGCTCACCCACCGGCGTCACGATCGCGCTCGTCCCGTCCCGCCGGACGGCTACATTCAGCCGGCCCCTGCTTGCGCTGCCGACCATCCCGCGATCCATGCGCATCCCTTCTCGGTGTGCCTGCGTGGCGCTCCCAGAACACTACGCCTTCCCTACGGCGTCCGGTAGCCGAAGGTCCGACATTATGCCCATATAGGGACATCACGCACTTGCGGTGCACGGGGGAAGACAGGTAGGGCTAGTAGGACGACATCCACCACGACCGGCTTTGGAGGCGCCGCTCACCGCAGCACGACGCGACGGCATCGGCAGCCATATGCCGAGAATGATGGAGGAGACCATGTCACCCCGGCTCGACGAAACGCATACGAAACCGCGTACGGAAACGCTTCCGGAACCGCGTACGGCGTCGTCGGCACCCCTGCCCCAGTCCCTGACCCAGCCCCAGCCCCAGCCCGAGTACGACTTCGGCGAGCTCGGCGAGCTCGGCTCCACGCCCCCCGGCGAGATGGCGCCGCACGACGCACGAGCCCTGTCCAAGACGCTCTTCGCCCGCCTGGAGGCGCTCGAAGAGGGCACACACGAATACGCGTACGTACGGAACACCCTGGTCGAACTGAACCTCGCTCTCGTGCGGTTCGCAGCCGCCCGGTTCCGCTCCCGCAGCGAGCCGATGGAGGACATCGTCCAGGTCGGCACGATCGGCCTGATCAAGGCGATCGACCGCTTCGAGCTCAGCCGGGGCGTGGAGTTCCCGACCTTCGCGATGCCGACCATCATCGGCGAGATCAAGCGGTTCTTCCGCGACACCAGCTGGTCCGTGCGCGTGCCGCGCCGGCTCCAGGAGCTCCGCATAGACCTGGCCAAGGCCCGCGACGAGCTCGCCCAGAGCCTGGACCGTTCCCCGACCGTGGGCGAACTCGCCGAGCGCCTCGGCCTGACGGAGGACGAGGTCGTCGAGGGCATGGCGGCGAGCAACGCCTACTCGGCGAGCTCGCTGGACGCCCAGCCGCAGGACGACGAGGCGGAGGGCGCCCTGTCGGCCCGCATCGGCTACGAGGACCACGACCTCGAAGGCGTCGAATACGTCGCCTCCCTCAAGCCGATGATCGCCGAACTCCCGCAGCGGGACCGGAAGATCCTGTCCCTGCGGTTCGTCGCGAACATGACGCAGTCGGAGATCGGCGAGGAGCTGGGCATCTCGCAGATGCACGTCTCGCGCCTGCTGAGCCGCACCCTGGTCCGCCTGCGCCGGGGCCTCCTGAGCGAGGAGTGAGGCCGGGCCCCGGCCCTTCGCGCCTCTTCCTCACCTCGCCCTCACCTCTTCGCACCGCCGCGCGCCGCACGGGACACCCCCGTGCGGCGCGCGGCGTTTGACGGTCACCGTTTGACGGTCACCGGTTGACGGTCGCCGGTTGACGGTCGCCGGTTGACGGTCGCCGGTTGACGGTCGCCAGCCATTGACTAGAGCTATTCAGCCACTCAAGATGTGCAGTGTTCTATTCAGAGCCGCCAGGGAGGCAGGGCCCCATGTCCGGACCGCGACCCGTACGATCTGCGCGAGGCAGCCGGCTGAGCACGCTGGGGTGGCAGCAGGAAGCCGCTCTGCGCATGCTGCAGAACAACCTCGACCCCGAGGTCGCCGAGCACCCCGACAAGCTCGTCGTCTACGGCGGCACGGGCAAGGCCGCCCGCGACTGGCGCTCGTTCGACGCCATGGTCCGCACGCTGCAGACCCTCAAGCAGGACGAGACCATGCTCGTCCAGTCCGGCCGCCCGGTCGGCGTCATGCAGACCCACGAGTGGGCGCCGCGCGTCCTGCTCGCCAACTCCAACCTCGTCGGCGACTGGGCCAACTGGGAGGAGTTCCGCCGCCTGGAGCACCTCGGTCTGACCATGTACGGCCAGATGACCGCCGGCTCGTGGATCTACATCGGCACGCAGGGCATCCTGCAGGGCACCTACGAGACCTTCGCCGCCGTCGCCGCGAAGAAGTTCGGTGGCACGCTGGCCGGCACCATCACGCTGACGGCCGGCCTCGGCGGCATGGGCGGCGCCCAGCCGCTCGCCGTCACCATGAACGACGGCGTCGCCCTCTGCATCGACTGCGACCCGCGCGCGATCGAGCGCCGCATCGAGCACCGCTACCTGGACGTGAAGGCCGACTCGCTCGACCACGCCCTGCAGCTGGCCGTCGAGGCGCGCGACGCCCGCCGCCCGCTCTCCATCGGCGTCCTCGGCAACGCCGCGGAGCTCGTCCCGCAGCTGCTCGCGATGAACGCCCCGATCGACATCGTGACCGACCAGACCAGCGCCCACGACCCGCTGGCCTACCTGCCGGTCGGTGTGTCCTTCGACGAGATGGCCACGTACGCGGCCGAGAAGCCCGCGGACTTCACCACCCGGGCGCGCGAGTCCATGGCCCGGCACGTCGAGGCCATGGTCGGCTTCCAGGACGCCGGCGCCGAGGTCTTCGACTACGGCAACTCCATCCGCGGCGAGGCGCAGCTCGCCGGCTACACGCGCGCCTTCGACTTCCCCGGCTTCGTCCCCGCCTACATCCGCCCCCTCTTCTGCGAGGGCAAGGGCCCCTTCCGCTGGGCGGCCCTCTCCGGCGACCCGAAGGACATCGCGGCCACCGACCGCGCCATCCTCGACCTCTTCCCCGAGAACGAGTCCCTGGCCCGCTGGATCAAGATGGCCGGCGAGCGCGTGCACTTCCAGGGCCTGCCGGCGCGCATCTGCTGGCTCGGCTACGGCGAGCGGGACCGCGCGGGCGAGCGCTTCAACGACATGGTGGCGAGCGGGGAGCTCTCCGCGCCCGTCGTCATCGGCCGCGACCACCTCGACTGCGGTTCGGTGGCCTCGCCGTACCGCGAGACCGAGGCCATGCTGGACGGCTCCGACGCGATCGCCGACTGGCCGCTGCTCAACGCGATGGTCAACGTCGCCTCGGGCGCCTCGTGGGTCTCGATCCACCACGGCGGCGGCGTCGGCATGGGCCGCTCGATCCACGCGGGCCAGGTCACGGTCGCCGACGGCACGGCGCTGGCCGGCGAGAAGATCCGCCGCGTCCTGACGAACGACCCGGGCATGGGCGTCATCCGGCACGTGGACGCGGGCTACGACATCGCGGAGTCGGTCGCGACCGAGCGCGGCGTGCGCGTTCCCATGCGGGAGGGCGAGTGAGCGGCCCGGCTGCGGGCGATCGTCCCGCAGGGCGGGACGGGCGGGCGCAGGACGGCCACCGGCCTGCGGACGCGGGCGAAGCGGCCACCCCTGGGGGTCCGGGCGCGTCGTCAGCGGGTGCGGGCACGGGAGCCTCGTTCCACGAGATGTGGCGCGACCTGGCCACCATCGGCCGGGACAAGGACACCGGCGGCTACCACCGCTTCGCCTGGAACGGTGCCGACGCCGACTGCCGGGCCTGGTTCCGCGCCCAGGCGGAGGCCCGGGGGCTGGCCTACGAGCTCGACCGCAACGGAAACCAGTGGGCGTGGCTGGGCGACCCGGCCGCCGGGGACGCCGTCGTCACCGGCTCCCACCTGGACTCCGTGCCCAACGGCGGCGCCTTCGACGGCCCCCTCGGCGTCGTCTCCTCCTTCGCCGCGCTGGACGAGCTCCGCGCCCGCGGGGCGCGGCCGGCCCGCCCCCTGGCCGTCGTCAACTTCGGCGACGAGGAGGGCGCCCGCTTCGGCCTGGCCTGCGTGGGCTCCCGCCTGACCTCCGGTCAGCTGACGGCGGACAAGGCGCACGCGCTCCGGGACGGCGAGGGCGTGAGCCTGCCGCAGGCCATGGAGCGCGCCGGCTACGACCCGGAGGCCATCGGGGCGGACCCCGAGCGCCTGGCCCGGATCGGCGCCTTCGTGGAGCTCCACGTGGAGCAGGGCCGCGCCCTGGACCTGTCGGACCGCGCCGTCGGCATCGCCTCCGCCATCTGGCCGCACGGCCGCTGGCGGTTCGACTTCCACGGCGAGGCCAACCACGCTGGCACCACCCGCATCGAGGACCGCCGCGACCCGATGCTGACCTACGCCAACACCGTCCTCGCCGCCCGCAAGAAGGCCCGGCTGGCCGGCGCCCTCGCGACCTTCGGGAAGGTCGGCGTCGAGCCGAACGGCGTCAACGCCATCCCCTCGCTCGTGCGCGGCTGGCTGGATTCGCGGGCCGCCGACCAGGAGACCCTGGACCTCGTGGTCGCGGAGATCGAGAAGGCGGCCGTGGAGCGCGGCGAGCGCGACGGCGTCGACGTGCGGGTCACCCGGGAGTCCTTCACGCCGGTCGTGGAGTTCGAGCACGCCCTGCGCGACGAGCTGGGCCGCATCCTGGGCGGGGACGTCCCCGTCCTCGGTACGGGCGCGGGACACGACGCCGGAATCCTCTCCGGAGCCGTCCCCACCGCCATGCTGTTCGTACGCAACCCCACAGGCGTCTCGCACTCACCCGCCGAAACGGCCTCCGAGGACGACTGCCTGGCCGGGGTGACCGCACTCGCCGACGTACTGGAGGGCCTGGCGTGTCGCTGACGGCACAGACCTACTGGGCGGAGCACGCCCTTCTCGACACCGGCGTCGAGCCGGGCGTGGTCATCGAGACCGGGACGGACGGCCGCATCCAGGCCGTCCGCCGGGGTGCCGCGGCACCGCCGCCCGGCGCGGTGACCCTGCGGGGCCTGACCCTGCCCGGCCTGGCGAACGCGCACAGTCACGCCTTCCACCGGGCCCTGCGCGGCACGGCCCAGGCGGGCGAGGGCACCTTCTGGACCTGGCGCGAGGTCATGTACCGCGTGGCCGACCACCTCACGCCCGACAACTACTTCGCGCTCGCCCGTGCGGCCTATGCGGAGATGGCGCTGGCCGGCATCACCTCCGTGGGCGAGTTCCACTACGTGCACCACCTCGCCGGGGGCGCGCGCTACGACAACCCCAACGCCATGGGCGAGGCCCTGATCGCGGCCGCCGCCGAGGCGGGCATCCGCATCACGCTCCTGGACACCTGCTACCTCTCCTCCGGCTTCGGCGCGGAGCCCGACAAGCACCAGCGACGCTTCAGCGACGGCACCGCCGAGCGCTGGGCCGAGCGCGTCTCCGCCCTCAAGGGCGACGACAACACCCGTATCGGCGCGGCGATCCACTCGGTGCGGGCGGTGCCCGCCGAGCAGCTGGCGACCGTCGCCGCGTGGGCGCAGGAGCGCGACGCCCCGCTGCACCTGCACCTGTCCGAGCAGACCGCCGAGAACGACGCGTGCGTGGAGGCGCACGGCTTCACGCCCACCGCCCTCCTCTCGCACCACGGCGTGCTGGGCCCGCGCACGACGGCCGTGCACGCCACGCACCTCACCCCGGGCGACATCCGTCTCCTCGGCCACTCGGGCACCGGCGTGTGCATGTGCCCGACCACCGAGCGGGACCTGGCCGACGGGATCGGCCCGGCCCGGGCGCTGCAGGAGGCGGGCTCCCCGCTCTCCCTCGGCAGCGACAGCCACGCCGTCATCGACCTGCTCGAAGAGGCCCGCGCCATGGAGCTGGACGAGCGGCTGCACAGCCGCACGCGCGGCCACTGGAGCGCGGTGCAGCTGCTGCGGGCGGCCACGGCCGACGGCCACGCGGCCCTCGGCTGGGACGAGGCGGGCCGCATCCAGCCGGGCGCGCTCGCGGACTTCACGGCCGTGGCCCTCGATTCCGTGCGCACCGCGGGGCCGCCGGCCTCTCTCGCCGCCGAGACGGCCGTCTTCGCGGCGAGCGCCGCGGACGTCCGGGACACCGTGGTGGGCGGCCGGCACATCGTGCGCGACGGGACGCACCAGCTCGTCGCCCACGTGCCGGCGGCGCTGGCGGAGTCGATCGCGGCCGTACGCGGCTGAACCACCGAACCGAGCGAAGGAGTGCCGCACGCCCATGGCGACGACGGTCATCACCAACATCAGCAGTCTCGTCACGAACGACCCCTCCCTCGGCGAAGGCCCCCTCGGCACGATCCGGGACGCGGCGGTCGTCATCGACGGTGACCGCGTCGCCTGGGTCGGCACGTCAAGCAAAGCACCGGCCACTGACAACCGGGTCGACGCCGAGGGCCGGGCCGCCCTGCCCGGCTTCGTCGACTCCCACTCCCACCTGGTCTTCGCGGGCGACCGGACCGCCGAGTTCAACGCCCGTATGTCGGGCCGGAGCTACAGCGCCGGCGGCATCCGCACCACCGTCGCCGCCACGCGCGCCGCGACCGACGAGGCACTGGACGCCAACGTCCGCCGCTACGTGCGCGAGGCCCTGCGCCAGGGCACCACGGTCCTGGAGACGAAGTCCGGCTACGGCCTCACCGTCGAGGACGAGGCCCGCGCCCTGCGCATCGCCGCGGCGCACACCGACGAGGTCACCTACCTCGGCGCCCACATCGTCTCCCCCGACTACGCCGACGACCCGGCGGCGTACGTGGACCTCGTGACCGGGCCGATGCTCGACGCCTGCGCGCCGCACGCCCGCTGGGTCGACGTCTTCTGCGAGCAGGGCGCGTTCGACGGCGACCAGGCCCGTACGATCCTCACGGCGGGTGCCGCCCGGGGGCTGACCCCGCGCGTCCACGCCAACCAGCTCTCCTACGGGCCCGGCGTCCAGCTGGCCGTCGAGCTGGGCGCCGCCTCGGCCGACCACTGCACGCACCTGACCGACGCGGACGTCGACGCGCTGGCGAACGGCACGACGGTCGCCACGCTCCTGCCGGGCGCGGAGTTCTCGACGCGCGCCGAGTGGCCGGACGCGCGCCGCCTGCTGGACGCGGGGGCCACGGTCGCCCTCTCCACCGACTGCAACCCCGGCTCGTCGTTCACCAGCTCCATGCCGTTCTGCATCGCCCTGGCCGTACGGGACATGGGCATGACCCCGGACGAGGCCGTCTGGTCCGCGACCGCGGGCGGCGCCGCCGCCCTGCGCCGTACGGACGTGGGCCGCCTCGCCCCCGGCGCCCGCGCCGACCTCGCCCTCCTCGACGCTCCGTCGCACGTCCACCTCGCCTACCGGCCCGGCGTTCCGCTGGTCTCGGCGGTGTGGAAGGCGGGCGAGCGGGAGGTCTGAGCGGCGCTCGCCTCAGGCCTGCCTGCCGATCGCGTCCAGCCGGTCGTACTGGGCGTCCGTCAGACGGACGTCCAGGGCACCGGCGTTCTCCTCCAGGTGGGCGAGCGAGCGCGTGCCCGGGAGGGGAACGAGCGTCGGCGAGCGGCGCAGCAGCCAGGCCAGCGCCGTCTGCGCGGGCGTCGCGCCCACCTCGCGCGCCACGTCGGCGACGGGCCCGCCCGGGGCCGCGTGCGCGCCCACGGCGACCGGGAAGTAGGCGAAGAAGGTGATGTCATGCTCGGCGGCGTAGTCGACGACGTCGTCGTGACCGCGCGCCGAGAGGTTGTACACGTTCTGCACGGAGGCGATGGGAGCGATCTCCCGCGCCGCGCGCAGTTCGGCGACGGTCACCTCGGAGAGGCCGATGTGCCGCACCTTGCCCTCGTCCTGGAGCTGCCGCAGGGCGCCGAGCTGGTCCGCGAGCGGGTACTCGGGGTCGATGCGGTGCAGCTGGAGCAGGTCGAGCCGGTCCACGCGCAGCCGCCGCAGGGCCAGTTCGGCCTGCTGGCGGAGGTAGGCAGGGTGACCGTGCGTCACCCACTCCGCCGGGCTGGGCCGTACGACGCCGACCTTGGTGGCGACGGTCACGCGGCCTGAGTACGGGTGCAGGGCCTCCGCGACGAGCTCCTCGCTCTCGCCGAGGGAGTAGGCGTCCGCGGTGTCGATGAGGTCGATGCCCAGCTCGACCGCGCGGCGCAGCAGGGCGACCGCGCCGCGGCGGTCCTGCGGGGCGCGCCAGATGGGCGCCTGCATGGGGTCGGTGAGCCCGTCGGGGGTCTCGGCCAGCCGCATGGCGCCGTAGCCGATGCGGGAGACGGGCAGGTCGCCGCCGATGCTGTGGACGGGGGAAGAAGCGGGTGCGGTGGTGGTGTTCGTCATGATCGCAACGCTAAATTCTCACATCCGTGTGAGATTCAACCCCGTGTGAGGCAGCTCATATGAAGATCGGTGACCTGGCGCGCGAGACCGGCGTGAGCGTGCGGCTGCTGCGCTACTACGAGGAGCAGGCCCTGCTCGAATCCCGCCGGTTGCCCAGTGGTCACCGGCGCTACGAGCAGGACGCGCCGGAGACGGTGCGTCGCATCCGCGTGCTGCTGGCGGCGGGCCTGCCCACGCGCGTCATCCGGGACGTCCTGCCGTGCGTGCGGGGCGCCGGGGAGACGGAGTTCGACCCGTGCGTGGTCCTGCCCCTGCGCGAGCAGCTGCAGGAGCTCGACGCACGTATCGGGGAGCTGCAGCAGACGCGGGCGGCGCTCGCCGGCCTGCTCACGGCGACGGAAACCGGTGCGGAGACCCGCGCGGAGGCCGTGCCGGCCGCGGCCTGACGCGACCCGACGCGGCCTGACACTGCCTGGCGCTGCCTGGCGCTGCCTGGCGCGGCGCCCATCGACCGGCACCGATGAGCCGGTCGAAGGCGTCCCGCACTCCGGTCCGGTCCGGTTCGCACCCCGGGCCGGCCCGCAGCGACGCCGCGCACGCCCGGGCGTGCCGTCGCGCTTGGAGCTCATCGTGTGCGGAAACGGCCCGCAGCGCATGCCATTTTCGTGTGCCGGTGTGGTGGAGTGACTTCATGTCCTCCAGCGACATCCCCCTGGGCACCGTGGTGCGCGCCGCGGTCCGGCAAGGGCTGCTGCCCGCGTGGTCGCCCGTCGCCGGGCTGCTGGACGTGCGAGGCGTCCGCGCGGCCGCCGCGGAGCTGCGCGAGGCCTTCGAGGAGGCCGGGGCCGTGCGCGGGACGACCTTGCACGCGTTCGCCGTGAAGGCCGCCCCGCTCGTGCCCGTGCTGCGGCTGCTCGCCGACGAGGGGCTGGGCGCGGAGGTGGCGAGCCCCGGGGAGCTGGCCCTGGCCAGGACGGCCCGGGTGCCCGCGGAGCGGATCGTCCTGGACTCCCCGGTGAAGACCACCGCCGAGCTCCGCGAGGCCCTCGCCCTGGGGGTGGCGGTCAACGCCGACAGCCGCGAGGAGCTCGCCCGCCTGGACGGGCTGCTGCGGGAAGCCTCCGCCCCGCCCGGCTCCGCGCTCGGCGTCCGCGTCAACCCGCAGGTGGGCGGCGGCAGCATCGACGCGCTGAGCACGGCGACGGACACCTCGAAGTTCGGGGTGGCGCTGCGCGACGAAGGGGCGCGCGACTGGCTCGTGCGCGCCTACGCCGAGCGCCCCTGGCTGTCCCGGCTGCACGCCCACGTGGGCTCCCAGGGCTGCCCCCTGGAGCTGATGGCGGCCGGGGTGCGGGCCGCGTACGAACTGGCGGAGGAGATCAACCGGGCGGTGGGGCGCCGGCAGGTCACCACGCTGGACATCGGCGGCGGCCTGCCCGTGAACTTCGCGTCGGACGACGTGACGCCGACCTTCCGCTCCTACGCCCGCCTGCTGGCGGACGCCGCCCCGGGCCTGTTCGACGGGCGCTACGGGCTGGTGACGGAGTTCGGCCGCTCCCTGCTGGCCAAGAGCGGCATGGTGCTGGCCCGCGTGGAGTACACCAAGTCCGCGGGCGGCCGGCGCATCGCGGTGACGCACGCGGGCGCCCAGGTGGCCACGCGCACGGTGTTCGCCCCTGCCTCCTGGCCGCTGCGGGTCGCGGTCTTCGACGCGCAGGGGCGGCCCAAGGCGGGACCGCCGGTCGAACAGGACGTCGCCGGGCCGTGCTGCTTCGCGGGCGACCTGGTCGCGGTGGGCAGACCGCTGCCCCTGCTGGAAGCGGGCGACCACGTGGTGCTGCTCGACACCGGCGCGTACTACTTCTCGAACCACTTCGCGTACAACACTCTGCCCCGCCCCGGGGTTTACGGCTACGCGCCCGCAGAAGAGGAGAGTGACGGCGTTCGGTTCGCGACCGTGCGGGCCCCGCAGACCCTCGGGGAGCTCGTCGCCGAAAGCGGGGGCGCCTACGCGGCGGAGCTCGGCGCACTGCGCTGAACGCGGCCCGCCCGGGCGCCGCTCAGCGCGCCTCGCTGACCGCCGTCCCGGCCGGCACCCGGCCGGCGCGGCGCCGGCCGCCCCCGGGCGCGGCATCGCCCGCGGCGAGCCCGGTCGACAGGTAGCCGCGTACGGGCTTGGCGGCCGGGGACGCCTGAGCCCACTCCGTACGGACCCACAGCAGGGACCCGCTGCGGCGCTCCAGACCGCCCACCCACAGGGCCTTGACCCACAGGCCTGCCCCCGCTCCGGCGAGCGCCATGCCCGCGGCGGACGGGATCACGAAGGAGGAGCCCACGGCGGCGAGGAAGGCGAGCAGCAGCCACCAGCGGCGGGCACGCCTCCAGTTCCGCAGGGTCACCGCGCGGTCCTGGAGGAAGACGGACCGGCCCGCCCGGGAGGCGGCGCGCGCCAGGGCCGCGTACCGCGGACGGCGCACCGCGAAGACCACGGCCGCGACGATCAGGAACAGCGCCGCTCCGGTGAGCACGCCGATCCTCCGCCCGGTGATCCCGGGCACCAGGACACCGGTGCCTGCGCTCAGCAGGCCCGGCCACCACAGCCAGCCGGCCGGTGCTCTGACGACCACCGCCACCCGCGCCAGCGCATACGAACCGCGCCCCACGTCGAAACCTGCCTTTCCCTCTGAAATCCCCTCGATCCAGACTCGTCACGCGGCAGGTTAGCCAACGAATCTGAGTGCGAGCTGAGAATCCGCGGCATGTACCTCACAGGGGTCATACCCCGGTATCACCCCGGACTTGGCTCCGCCGTATGACGTATGCGCAGTCGTGTGGTCCCTATGGTCGTCCCTGCCGGGGAGGGACGAGCGGGAGGAGACGGGGATGGCTGCCCAGCTACGAGGGGGAGAACGGCGGGGTCGCGCGGACCGGGACAGCGGGCTGCGGGACAGCGGGCTGCGGCGGCGGGCGGCCCTCGCCGCGGGGGCGCTGGCCCTGACCGGGCTGGTGAGCGCCCTCGTGCCGGCGCCGCAGGCCCGTGCGGCGCAGACCCCGGCCCCGGCCTCGCAGAAGGCCCCGGCCTCGCAGAAGGCCCCGGCCTCGCAGAAGGCCGCGGCCTCGGCCGCCGAGGGCGTCCCGTCCGCCCTCCCCGCGCCCACCGGCCCTCACGCCGTCGGCACGACCACCCGCCATCTGGTGGACACCGCCCGCAGGGACCCCTGGAAGCCGGAGCAGGGCGACCGCCGGGTCGTGGTCAGCCTCTTCTACCCCGCGGACGGGAGCGGCGGGTCCTCCACCGCGCCCCACATGGACCCCTCCTCCGCCGCCCACTTCGGCTCCGCCCGGGGCGCGGGCAGCTTCAACTACCGCGTGCGCCCGGACGCCGCCGACTGGGCGTCCACGCGCACGCACGCACGCGTGGACGCTCCCGTGGCGCGCGGCAGCAGGTCCCTGCCGGTCGTGCTGTACTCCGCGGGCCTGGGCGACCCGCGCACCTGGAACACCGGCCTGGCCGAGGAGCTGGCCTCCCGCGGCTACGTCGTCGTCACCGTCGACCACACGTACGACTCGTCCGAGGTGCGCCTGGCCGACGGGAGCCTGGCGGAGTCGGTGCTGCCCGCGCTGGCCGGAGCGACGCCGCCCGAGGTCGACGCCGCGCTCCGCAGGGCGGTCGGGGCCCGGGTGGCCGACACGCGGTTCGTCCTGGACACCCTCGGTTCGGCGCAGTGGCGGCGGGGTCTGCCGCGCGGCCTGGGGGACGCGCTGGACCTGCGGCGAGTGGGCATGGCCGGGCAGTCCGCGGGCGGCTTCACGGCGGCGCAGGCCCTGCACGACGACCGCCGCCTGAAGGCGGGGATCAACATGGACGGCCAGATGGACTTCCCCCTCGCCGACAGCAGCGGCAGCAAGCTGAGCACCGTGGCCCGCGAGGGCGTGGACCGGCCGTTCCTCCTGCTGGGCTCCGACGGGCCCGGCGCGAGCGACAACCGGGCGTCGTGGGCGTCCTTCCGGCAGCACTCGCGCGGCTGGCAGGCCGAGCTGGCCATGGCGGGTGCGGAGCACGGCACGTACACCGACGCCGTCTCGCTGCTGCCCGTGCTCGCCCGGCAGGGCGCGCTGTCGCAGGAGGACCTCCGGCAGGACATCGGGACCGTCCGCCCGGAGCGGGCGGAGGCGGCCACGCGCGCGTACGTGGTGGCGTTCTTCGACCGCTTCCTCAAGGGGCGGGACGGGCGGCTGCTGGACGGTCCGTCGCCGCGCTTCCCGGAGATGCGCTTCCGGAAGGCTGCGGCCCCTCCGGCCCCCTGAACGCGCGCTACTCCACGAACAGCCCCCGGGCCACTGCCTTGGCGTCGAACTCCTCCAGCCGGGCCTGGGCGTCCGGCAGGGCGTCGCACATGGCCTCCAGCAGCATGCGCCCCAGCAGCATCGGGGCGCACGCGGTGTCGAAGGCGAGCCCCGTGCCGACGGCGGCGGGGAGCAGCAGGTCGCTGTGGCGGGCGACGGGGGCGAAGGTGGAGTCGGCGACGGTGACGACCGTCAGGCCCTGGCCCTGCGCGTACTCCAGCGCCTCGACCACCTCGCGCGGGTGGCGGGGCAGCGCGAAGCACAGCAGCGTGCTCGCCCCGGCCCGTACGGCCGCGTCTATGCGGTCGGTCAGGAGGGTGCCGCCCTCGTCCAGGAGCCGCACGTCCGGGTGGACCTTGCGGGCGAAGTAGGCGAAGCCCCCGGCCTGGGCGCCGGCGGCACGCAGGCCGACGACGAGCAGCGGCCGGGACTGCGCGAGCAGCCGGCCGGCGCGGGCGACCGGGGCGGGGTCGGCGAGGACCGAGGCGAGGTGACGGAGGTTGTCGATCTCAACGTGGACGGCCTGCTGGTACTCGTTGTACGCGCTCTCGCCGTCGCCCGGCTCGGCCGCCGCGGGGACGACGTCGCGCAGGTGCCGGCGCAGCGCGGGGTAGCCGTCGAAGCCGAGGGCGACGGCGAAGCGGGTGACCGAGGGCTGGCTGACGCCGGCCAGTTCGGCGAGCTCGACGCTGGAGAGGAAGGGCGCGTCGGCCGCGCGGCGCACCATGCAGTGGGCGATGCGGCGCTGGGTGGGCGTCAGCCGGTGCCCTTCGAAGAGCTTCTGCAGCCGTGCGGTGGCTTCCGGTTCGCCCCCGGTGTCGCTCATCGGGCCCTCCATGGTCGTCGGCGGTCTTCGGCAGCGGTCATTCATCAACCACCACCCCTGCATGGAATTATGCAGGGGTGGTGAGCCTCCGTGGTCACATCCGCGAGGCCCGCATCCGGAGCCCCCGCGGTCACAGCGGAGGCAGGAGCTTCTTCTGGGGCTTACCCATGGCGTTGCGCGGCAGCGCGTCGAGGAAGCGGACGCGCCGCGGGCGCTTGTGCACCGACAGGTGGCCGGCCACGAAATCGATGAGCGCCTTCTCGCTGACGCCGTCCGCCACCACGTAGGCGACGATCTCCTGCCCGAGGTCCTCGTGCTCCACCCCGACCACGGCGGCCTCGCGGACCCCGGGGTGGTCCAGGAGTGCGTTCTCGACCTCGCCCGCCCCGACCCGGTAGCCGCCGGACTTGATCAGGTCGGTGGAGGCGCGGCCCACGATGCGGTGCGTGCCGTCCTCCTCGACGGCGGCGATGTCGCCCGTACGGAACCAGCCGTCGGCCGTGTGCGCGGCCGCCGTCGCCTCGGGGCGGCCCAGGTAGCCGCTGAAGAGCGTCGGCCCGCAGACCTCCAGTTCGCCGATGCCGCCCTCGGTGGCCGCGAGGCGCGTGCGCACGCCCCGCAGCGGGGTGCCCACCGCACCCGGCCGGCGCTCGCCGTCGGCCCGGGCGGAGACGGTGATCAGCGTTTCGGTCATGCCGTAGCGCTCGACGGGCCGCTGCCCGGTGAGGGCCTCCAGGTCCCGGAAGACGGGCGCGGGCAGGGCCGCGCTGCCCGACACCAGCAGCCGGGCCCCGGCCAGCTCCCGGGCCGCGGACGGCTCGCGCACCACCCGGGACCACACCGTCGGCACTCCGAAGTACAGGCTGCCGCCCGCCGCCGCGTACGCCTCCGGCGTCGGCCGGCCGGTGTGCACGAGCCGGCAGCCGGTCCGCAGCGCCCCCAGGACGCCCAGGACGAGACCGTGGACGTGGAAGAGCGGCAGCCCGTGCACGAGGGTGTCCTCGGCCGTCCACTGCCACGCCTCGGCGAGCCCGTCGAGGCCCGCGGCCACCGCGCCGCGCGGGATCAGCGCCCCCTTGGGGGCTCCGGTGGTGCCGGAGGTGTAAAGGATCAGCGCGGTGCTGTCCGCGGCGGGCTCGGCGCCGGACCAGTCGCGCCGCTCCCCGAAGTCGACGGGCAGCCCCTCCTCGCCGCCGAGCACCAGGGCGGCGCCGGAGTCGCGCAGGATGTGGCCGCGCTCGGCCGGGCCCGCGTCCGGCGGCAGCGGCACGACCGGCACCCCGGCGAGCAGGCCGCCCACCACGGCCGCGACGGTCTCCGCCGACGCGTCGGCGTGCACGGCGACGGCCGGGGCGCCCGCGATGCGGTGGGCCACCGCGGCGGCGGCGCCGGTCAGTTGCTCCCGGGAGAAGGCGCGCCCCGCGATGCGGAGGGCGTCCGGGCGGTCCTCGCCCGTTCCCGCGGCGAGCGCGGCGAGAGTGGTCAGCAGGGGGTCGGTCGGTCCGGGCACGGAACTGCTCCTTCCAGCGGCGCCCCGGCGGTCACGGGGCGGCCCCTACGGCGGATACGGGTGCTAGCCCCACCGACGCGGGGCACCGCTGACCGTATCGTCGTACGCATGACGGCCCGCGACCCTGAGCTGAAGAAGGACCCCGACCTGAAGAAGGACCTCGCCGCCACTCTGGAGACCCGCAAGGAGCTGGGCCCGGAGTACGACGCGGAGCTGGTGGACGCCTTCCTGGAAAAGGTCGACCGGAAACTCGACGCCGCCATCGACCGGCGGATGCGCCGGCAGTCGGCGGAGATGCAGATGGCCGTCGCCCGCGGGGCACGGCCGAACGGCGACGGGCACGGCCCGGGGAACTTCGGCGAGCGCTTCGGCTTCGCCGCGGTCTCGCTGGTGCTGGCGATCCCGCTGTCCGCGATAGCCGTGGTCAACGCGGCGCTGCCGGGGCTGGTGGTGGCCTGGGCCGGCATCGTGGGCGTCAACGCCGTGCACGCGGCAAGGCTGTTCCCCTGGCAGCGACGCGGCAAGCGGGACGACGCCTCCGACTGGGACTGACGGCCGCGAACGGCGGCGCGCCCGGAGGACGCGCCCGCCAAGATGCGTGAGGGACCGCCGCACCCCGGCCTGGGCCGGGGTCGGGACGACGGCGGTCCCCCACGAAGACGCGGGCCGGAGTCAGGGCCGGTGGACCGCATCCTGACGGCTGCGGGGTCCGGGAGCCGCTCCGGAATTCCCTGCCGCCGTTCGGGTGCCGGCCGGGACGGGGCCTGGCCGACACCCCCAATATGCCGGACGGTTGTTAAGCCCGTGCTGCGCGCGCGTGACGCATACGCACCTTTTACGGGCCGCCCGTGCGCGCCCCGTTCACGCGGCGGCCCGAAAGACCGCCGCGAGCGCGCCCGGGCACCGCTCCGTAAAGGGCGGTGCTACTTGGCGCCGTTGGGCTTGCCGGCGCTCTCCGCGAGGAACGCCAGCAGGTCCTGACGGCTCACCACACCGGTGGGCTTGCCCTCGACCAGGACGATCGCCGCGTCGGCCTCGCCCAGCACGGCCATCAGGTCGCCGACGGGCTCGCCGGAGCCGACCTGCGGCAGCGGCGCGCACATGTGCTTCTCCAGCGGGTCGGAGAGCGAGGCGCGCTGGGTGAACAGGGCGTCCAGCAGCTCGCGCTCCACGACCGAGCCGATGACCTCGGCGGCCATCACATCGGGGTGCCCCGCGCCCGGCTTGACGATGGGCATCTGCGAGACGCCGTACTCGCGGAGCACCTCGATGGCCTCGCCGACCGTCTCCTCCGGGTGCATGTGCACCAGGGAGGGCAGGTCGCCGTCCTTGCGGCGCAGCACGTCGCCCACGCGGGCGGCGTCGCCGGCCTCCTCCAGGAAACCGTAGTCCGCCATCCACTCGTCGTTGAAGATCTTGCTCAGGTAGCCGCGGCCGCTGTCCGGCAGGAGGACGACCACGACGTCGTCCGGGCCGAGGTTCTCGGCGGCGCGCAGCGCGGAGACGACCGCCATGCCGCAGGAGCCGCCGACGAGCAGGCCCTCCTCCTTGGCGAGACGGCGCGTCATCTGGAAGGCGTCCTTGTCGGAGACCGCGATGATCTCGTCGGTCACCGTGCCGTCGTAGGCGCTCGGCCAGAAGTCCTCGCCGACGCCCTCGATCAGGTACGGACGGCCGGAGCCGCCGCTGTAGACCGAGCCCTCGGGGTCCGAGCCGATGACCTTGACGCGGCCGTCGCTGACCTCCTTCAGGTAACGCCCGGTGCCGCTGATCGTGCCGCCCGTACCCACGCCCGCGACGAAGTGGGTGATCTTCCCCTCCGTCTGCTCCCACAGCTCCGGGCCGGTGGAGTAGTAGTGCGAGAGGGGGTTGTTGGGGTTGCTGTACTGGTCGGGCTTCCAGGCGTTGGGCGTCTCGCGCACGAGCTTGTCGGAGACGTTGTAGTAGGAGTCCGGGTGCTCCGGGTCGACCGCGGTCGGGCAGACGACGACCTCCGCACCGTAGGCCCGCAGCACGTTGATCTTGTCAGTGGAGACCTTGTCCGGGCAGACGAAGATGCACTTGTAACCCTTCTGCTGGGCCACGATCGCCAGACCGACACCCGTGTTGCCGGAGGTCGGCTCGACAATGGTGCCGCCCGGCTTGAGCTCGCCGGACTTCTCCGCGGCCTCGATCATGCGCAGGGCGATCCGGTCCTTCACGGAGCCGCCCGGGTTGAAGTACTCGACCTTGGCGAGGACGGTGGCCTTGATGCCTTCGGTCACGCTGTTGAGCTTCACGAGCGGGGTGTTGCCAACGAGCTCAATCATCGAATCGTGATACTGCACGGTGATCTCCGCGGTCGGGGGCACTAGCGGTCTCGCGTACCCATACGGCCAGCCTAGAACGCATCCGGCCGCTCCAACGGCGCGTTGCAGATGCGGGCGCTCGGGGCAACCTGCTCATAGCGCGCTCTGCCAAGGGTGCGGGGCGTTCATGAATGCTTTATGAAGCGTTTGTAAAACCGTGTACGCGGCTCGGAACCCGGCTGCGGAGGAGGTCCGGCCCATGTCACCCATCTCCACGTCGAGGGCGAGGGCGGCCCGGCGCATCGCCGCTGCGGCGGCCTACGGGGGCGGCGGCATCGGCCTGCTCGGAGCCACGGCGGCCGGGGTCCTGCTGACCGAGGCGCGGCTGGCCAGGCGGGTGGTCGGCGGCTCGAACGACGCCCCGCCGCACGCGGACGGCCGCTACGGCTCGGCCTTCGTCCACCGGCTCGGGCGCGAGCCGCTGCTGCTCGGGCTGCTCGGCGACTCCACGGCCGCCGGCCAGGGCGTGCACCGGCCCCGGCAGACGCCGGGGGCCCTGCTCGCCTCCGGGCTCGCCGCGGTCGCCGAGCGGCCCGTGGAGCTGCGGAACGTGGCCCTGTCCGGGGCGCGCTCGCACGACCTGGACCGGCAGGTCACCCTGCTGCTCGACGACGTGGAGCGGGCACCCGACGTCTGCGTGATCATGATCGGGGCGAACGACGTCACGCACGGGATGCCGGCCGCGCGGTCCGTACGGCTGCTGTCCGACGCGGTGCGGCGGCTGCGGGAGGCGGGGAGCGAGGTCGTGGTGGGCACCTGCCCCGACCTCGGCACGATCGAGCCGGTCTACCAGCCGCTGCGGTGGGTGGCGCGGCGGCAGAGCCGCCAGCTGGCCGCGGCGCAGACCATAGGGGTGATCGAGGCGGGCGGCCGCACGGTGTCGCTGGGCGACCTCCTGGGCCCGGAGTTCGCCGCGAACCCGAGAGAGCTGTTCGGCCCCGACAACTTCCACCCCTCCGCCGAGGGGTACGCCACCGCGGCGATGGCCGTCCTGCCGACGCTCTGCGCGGCGCTGGGGCTGTGGCCGGAGGACGAGGAGCGGCCGGACGCGGCCCGCCGCGAGGGCATCCTGCCGGTCGCCCGTGCGGCGGCGGAGGCCGCGGCCGAGGGCGGCACCGAGGTGACGGCGGCCCGGGGCCGCTGGGCCCTGCTGAAACACCGCAAGCGCCGCCGCCTCCCGGCCCACACGGAGCCGACCCCGCACCACGTGTGGTCACGCGCGACCCGGGGCAGCGGCTAGCCCGCCGCGAGCGCACCGGAGGGCGGCTCCCGTCCCCTGCACGCCGCCGCAGCGGCGCTGGGCCCGAGCGGCGGTGCCCGGCGGTGCGGTACGCGCCTGAGCCCGGACGGCACCGCCGGACCCCGGCGTCGTGGTCGCTCGCCGTCGCGGCGGATTCAAGGGTGCGAGCGCCCCTTGACCGAGCAGGGCGTCCTTGGCCGCCGGGCCCCGCCGTCGTTCGCGCGTCGCCGCAATTTCCAAGGCGCGAGGCACCCTTGAACGTGTGGGGGAAGGGTGCCCGTGGGCGGTCGGGGCCGTGGGACGGGGCAAGAGTGCGAGGGGTCACAGTGACCAAGCCGTGACCCGGGCCCTACGGGCGGGTAACTTCCACCCAGTCCTGCTTTCACACGCCCTGGAGCCGTGATGCCCGAAGCCGTGATCGTCTCAACCGCCCGTTCGCCCATCGGTCGCGCCTTCAAGGGCTCGCTGAAGGGCATGCGCGCCGACGACCTGACCGCGACGATCATCAAGGCCGCGCTCGACAAGGTGCCCGGGCTCGACCCGCGCGACATCGACGACCTGATGCTCGGCTGCGGCCTGCCCGGCGGCGAGCAGGGCCACAACCTCGGCCGCATCGTGGCCGTGCAGATGGGCATGGACCACCTCCCCGGCTGCACGATCACCCGCTACTGCTCCTCGTCCCTGCAGACCTCCCGCATGGCCCTGCACGCCATCAAGGCGGGCGAGGGCGACGTCTTCATCTCCGCGGGCGTGGAGACGGTCTCCCGGACCGTCAACGGCTCCTCGGACGGCATGCCCGGCAGCCACAGCCCCTTCTTCGCCGAGGCCGAGGCCCGCACCGCCGCCCGCGCCGAGCAGGGCGGGGAAGAGTGGCACGACCCGCGCGAGGACGGCCTCGTGCCCGACGCGTACATCGCGATGGGCCAGACCGCGGAGAACCTCGCCCGCCTGAAGGGCATCTCCCGCGAGGAGATGGACGAGTTCGGCGTCCGCTCGCAGAACCTCGCCGAGGAGGCCATCAAGGCCGGCTTCTGGGAGCGCGAGATCACCCCGGTCACCACCCCCGACGGCACGGTCGTCAGCAAGGACGACGGTCCGCGCGCGGGCGTGACCATGGAGGGCGTCGCGGGCCTGAAGCCGTCGTTCCGCGCGGACGGCCTGGTCACCCCGGGCAACTGCTGCCCGCTCAACGACGGCGCCGCCGCCCTGGTGATCATGTCCGACACCAAGGCGCGCGAGCTGGGCCTGACCCCGCTGGCCCGGATCGTCTCCACCGGTGTCTCCGCCCTCTCCCCCGAGATCATGGGCTTCGGCCCGGTCGAGGCCAGCAAGCAGGCGCTGGCGCGGGCCGGCATGAGCATCGGCGACATCGACCTGGTCGAGATCAACGAGGCCTTCGCCGCGCAGGTCATCCCGGCCTACCAGGCGCTCGGCATCGACATCGACCGCCTGAACGTCAACGGCGGCGCCATCGCCGTCGGCCACCCCTTCGGCATGACGGGCGCCCGCATCACCGGCACGCTCATCAACTCGCTGCAGTGGCACGACAAGCAGTTCGGCCTGGAGACGATGTGCGTCGGCGGCGGCCAGGGCATGGCGATGGTCATCGAGCGGCTGAGCTGACGCGATCGAGCAACCGCGCCGGTGGCGAACGGCTTCACGAGCCGCTTGCGCAACCGTGACCGAATCGCCCCCAGGATGTGACCAACGTCCCGGGGGCGATTCGTTTCCGCAGGTCAGAGATGTTGAAGGAACAACGTCCGGGACGTAAGTCCCGCCCGCTTCATGACGTTTTGCACTGGGGTCTCCTGGGAGGACGCCTCAAGCTGAGGTAGGAATCTGGGGGATCCATAGCAACCGGGAGTACGTCAGTGAGCGCCATGTCCCTTGCCCTGCTGCTGGCCGCGGCCACCGCGACGGCCGCGGGCGCCGCCGCCCTGCACGCCACTCGCGGCCTGCGCCGCCAGATCACCGCCCTGCGCGCCGACCTCGCGGCCGCCACGGCCGAGCGCCGTACGCACCCCACCGTGCCCGCCGCCCGCCCCGCCCCCGCCGCGGAACTCGCGGAGATACGGGCGGCCGTCGCCGACGCCCTCGCCGAGGAGCGCGAGCGCGAGCTCGCCGAAGCCCGTGCGTTCTGGGCCGCCCAGGAAGCCCGCGAGCTCGGCGGAGCCGGGGACGCCCCCTCGCTGCTGGGCCTGCCCGGCCTCGGCGACGACCTCGCCGAGGGCCCCTACGGCGGCCTCTACCTGCCCCGCCAGGCCGACCTCGTCGGGCTGGAGCCGCTGGCCGAGCTCACGGAACTGACGGAGCTCGCCGAGTTGGCCGAGTTTGCCGAGTTCGCGGAGTTCTCCGAGGCTGCCGCCGCCGAGGCCGAGGCCGCGGACTCCCCCGAGCTGGCCGCCGCGCGCCGCCGCCACCCCTCGCACCCCGACTTCTCGCCCGCGCCGGCCACCGGCGACCACGAGAGCACGGTGGAGCGGCTCGGCGAGCTCGCGGACGCCCGCGTCCCGCTGACCGACGTGCGCCCGGGCCCGCTCGGCACGCTCGACGTCTACGTCTTCGCCGACGGCACCACGGTCTGCATGACCCCCGGGCACCGCGAGACCGCCGAGCGCCTCGCGGACGCCCTGCGCGCCGGCGACGCACCCGTCCTGCTGGGCGGCTCCGGCGTCTCCGGGGCGTACGCCCTGACGTTCGGCTGCGGCACGGAGAAGGTCTACGTACTCGCGGACCGGGTGATCGCGTCGCTGTGACGGCGTGACGCCGGCCCCGCGGCGCCGAACCCACCCGGATCCGTACGCACCGCTACAAACCGCACCGCTTCGCCGCGGCCTCGATCAGGGCCACCGCCTCCGCCGCGCCCGCGCCCTCGGGGGCGCGGCCGCCGCCGTCCGCGGCGAGCGCCTCGGCCAAGTCGTGACCGGCCACCGCCACTTGGTCCGCGACGGCGAACATTCCCGCCTCGGGCATTTCCCTCGGCACGGCGGTGCCGGGTTCCTCGATCCGCTGCGCCCACGCCGCCAGTTCCCGCGCGAGGGACAGCGCTTCCGCGGCCGCTCCCCTGCTCAGACGGGACTGCGGCAGGGCCCGCAGCCGGTCGGCGAAAGCGTCCACGGCGGCCAGAAGAGACGTCACATCATCCACAGCGCGAGCCTATGCGCCGTTGCCGGAGTGTTGCCAACGTCTGCACACTCGGGCACGGTGACATGAAGGACCATCATTCGACGCGTCCGGAGGCGCCGATGTCCCACGTCTTCTCCGACGAGACCCACCGGAACCTGCTCTCCCGAATCCCCCATTGCACCGGCCGCGAAGTGGCCGACTGGCTGCGCACGGTCGAGGAAGGCCCCTCTCTCTTCCGCTTCGAGGAGAAGGTCAGCTGGCTCCGCGGAGAGCACGACCTCGCATATGGCCACGCCAAGGCGATCGTCCACGAGTACGACCTCCGGCGGGCCGCCCGGAAGCTTCTGTAGCGGCGCACACCGCAAGCGGCGGGCGGCGCCCCCGTTCGCCCGCCGCGTTCAGGCCTGAAGGCGCATACGGCGAAGGGCCCGGGAAGATCTTCCCGGGCCCTTCGCCGAAGACCGCGCTAGTCCTCGTTGAGGATGCCGATCAGCTGCAGCATCTGGATGTAGATCCACACCAGCGAGACCGTGAGGCCGAAGGCCGAGAACCACGACTCCTCGCGCGGCGCGCCGTACTGGATGCCGTCCTCGACCTGCTTGAAGTCGAGCGCGAGGACGGCCGCGCCGATCAGCACGCCGATGACGCCCACGCCGACGCCCAGCCAGCCCGTGCGCAGACCGAGGCCGTCACCGCCGCCGAAGACGGCGAACAGCATGTTCACCATCATCAGCAGGACGAAGCCGATCACGGCGGCCGTCACGAAGCGGGTGAAGCGCCGGTTGACCCGGATCAGACGGGTCTTGTACGCGATGAGCACGCCGACCGAGACGAGCATCGTGCCGAGCACGGCCTGGACCGGGGCGCCCTGCGCGTAGTGGTTGAAGGCCTTGCTGACCACGCCGAGGAAGAGGCCCTCGAACGCGGCGTACGCGAGGATCACCGCGGGGACCGGCTTGCGCAGGAAGATCGACTGGGCGAAGCCCAGAAGCATCGCCACGAGGCCGGCGCCGTAGCCGAGGGCGACCGGGACGTTCAGCCCCCAGCCGACCGCCGCGGCCAGGATGACCGTGCCGAGCGTCATGCCGGTGCGCATGACGACGTCGTCCATCGTCATGCGGCCCGTGGTGGCGGGGGCCTGCGGATACCCCTGCTGGAGATCCGGGCCGCCCTGGGCGTAAGGGTTGGTGGCGTACGGGTTCGCGGGCTGCTGCGCGTACGGATTGTTCGCGTAGGGGTTGCCCTGGGCCGCGGTCCCGGCCTGCGGCGCCGCGTTGAAACCCGCGTAGCCGTTGTTGCCGCGGAACCGCCGCGAGAAGACCGGGTTGCTGCTCCTCATCCTCACTCCATCCATGGCCACCCTGCGCGGCCTTGCGACCAAGAGTAATAGGTAGGCAAAAGAATGCGCTCGTGCTTGGGAAGGATCTTTTCCGGGTGCACTCCCCCTACCACTAGGGGGACAACGCAAACCGGTGGCACTCGGTTCCCTACGGAGAGTGGGGGACACTGAGCAGCTGAGTGCCCGGAGCCGGACTTGAACCGGCACGGCCCGAAGGGCCAGCGAGGTTTAAGCTCGCCGTGTCTGCATTCCACCATCCGGGCAGCGCTCTCGGGCGTACAGGCAGGGAAAGGCGCGCGAGCCTCCCTGGTAAGAGGAGAGCAGGACGAGCCTAGCCGGGGAGCGCCCCCCAAACAGCGGAACGATGACCCGAGGTTGTCTTATTTTATTGGCAACTGAGGGTGCATCAGTGCAGGAACGACGCCAAAGGCACATGCCACGGGCCGATACCGCCCGTTCACCGGGCGACCCCGGACGGCCTGCGGAATTGTCGCAATCTCGCCGCCCGGGCCACCGCCCCGGCAGGCGCCCCGCGGGGCGGTGCCCGGCGTCATACCCAAGGAGGAGAAGCACCCTCCCGGATCAGACCGAGGTCTGCCCCGGGAACGGGAGCTGGGTCTGATCCCGGCGGGCCGCCCGGCACGGACGATGGAGGGGTACCAGAAGCCGTCGTCCCGACAGGAGCCCGCCCCGTGACCACCTCCCCCTACGGCGTCCAGACCGCCGCCCGCCCCACGGCAGTGGCAGCCCGCGCCACGGGCCTCACCAAGGTCTACGGCCACGGCGAGACCCAGGTGGTCGCCCTGGACGCGGTCTCCGTCGAGTTCCGCCAGGCCGAGTTCACGGCGATCATGGGCCCCTCGGGCTCCGGCAAGTCCACGCTGATGCACTGCATGGCGGGCCTGGACACGGTCTCCGGTGGCTCGGCGGCGATCGGCGACACCGAGCTGACCACGCTGGGCGACAAGAAGCTCACCCGGCTGCGGCGCGACAAGATCGGCTTCATCTTCCAGGCGTTCAACCTGCTCCCCACGCTGAACGCGCTGGAGAACATCACCCTGCCGATGGACATCGCCGGCCGGAAGCCCGACCGCACGTGGCTGGACATGGTCGTCGACACCGTCGGCCTCTCCGGACGCCTCAAGCACCGTCCCAACCAGCTCTCCGGCGGTCAGCAGCAGCGCGTGGCCGTCGCCCGCGCCCTGGCCGGCAAGCCGGAGATCATGTTCGCGGACGAGCCCACCGGAAACCTCGACTCGCGCTCCGGCGCCGAGGTCCTGGGCTTCCTGCGCAACTCGGTGCGCGAGCTCGGCCAGACCGTCGTCATGGTCACCCACGACCCCGTGGCCGCGTCCTACGCCGACCGCGTGGTCTTCCTCGCCGACGGCCGCATCGTCGACGAGATGCGCGAGCCCACCGCGGACGCGGTCCTCGACCGCATGAAGCGCTTCGACGCCAAGGGCCGCACGAGCTGAGGAACGGCTCCGCCGTCCCCCAGCCTCCCGACGACGGCCCGGCACGGGCCCACTCCCCCAGGACACACACAGACCATGTTCCGTACCGCCTTGCGCAACGTCCTCGCGCACAAGGCCCGGCTGCTGATGACCGTACTCGCCGTGATGCTCGGCGTGGCCTTCGTCTCCGGCACCCTGGTCTTCACCTCGACCATCTCCGACGCGTACCAGAAGAGCTCCCAGAAGGGCTACGACAGGGTCGACGTCGCCATCCAGCCCCACCGCAAGGGCGACGACGGCAAGCCCGGCGAGGTCTCCCGGCTCGGCCAGGACCTGCTGGACCGGGCCGCCAAGGTGCCCGGCGCCGCCTCCGCGACCGGTTCCGTGAGCGGCTTCGCGGCGATCGCCGACAAGCACGGCAAGCTGATAGGCGAGGGCTTCTCCTCCTCCGGCGCCAACTACTACCCGGGCACCGGCGGCAAGGACGCCCGCTACCCCATGAAGGACGGCCGCGCGCCGCAGGGCGCCGGTGAGATCGCCCTCGACGCCAAGACCGCCGAGCGCGCCGGCTACAAGGTCGGCGACACCGTCCGGATCTCCGTCGACGGCCCCGTGCTCGGCCAGCGCCTCGCCGGCATCTTCACCACGGACGACGGCGCCGTCGCCGCCGGTGGCAGCCTGGCCCTGTTCGACACCCCGACCGCGCAGAAGCTCTACGGAAAGCCCGGCGAGTTCAGCCAGATCGACGTGAAGGCCGCCGCCGGCACCTCGCAGACGGCCCTGAAGTCCTCCATCGACAAGATCCTGCCGAAGGACGCCGAGTCCGTCACGGGCAAGAAGCTGGCCGACGACGAGGCCGAGATCATCGCCCAGGGCATGGACGGCATGCGGACCAGCCTCCTGGTCTTCGCCGGCATCTCGCTCTTCGTGGGCGTCTTCATCATCGCCAACACCTTCACCATGCTGGTCGCCCAGCGCACCAAGGAGCTGGCCCTGATGCGCGCGGTCGGCGCGAGCCGCCGCCAGATCACCCGCTCCGTGCTGATCGAGGCGTTCGTCGTCGGCACGGTCGCCGGCCTCGCCGGACTGCTCGCGGGCATCGGCATCGGCGCCGGGCTGCGCGCGCTGATCAGCAAGACGGGCGCCGGCATCCCCGACGGCCCGCTGGTGATCGCCCCGAGCACGGTCCTGGTCTCGATGGCCGTCGGCATCGTCGTCACCATGCTGGCCGCCTGGCTGCCCGGCCGCCGCGCCGCGAAGATCCCGCCGGTCGCCGCGATGAACAGCATCCACGCCGTGGCCACCACGAAGTCCCTGGTCGTCCGCAACAGCATCGGCGGTGCCCTCACCGCCCTCGGCGCGGCCGTCGTGCTGACGGCGAGCAGCTCCACCGTGCTGGGCCTGGGCGCGGCCGTCGTCCTGATCGGCATCTTCGTCCTGACCCCGCTGCTGTCCCGCCCGGTGATCGCCGCCGGTGCCCCCGTCCTGCGCCTGTTCGGCATGCCCGGCAAGCTCGCCCGGCAGAACGCCGTGCGCAACCCGCGCCGCACCGCCGCGACCGCCTCCGCGCTGATGATCGGCCTCACCCTGATCACCGGTCTGACCGTGATCGCGGGCAGCGTCCAGAAGGCCATCGACAAGATGGCCACGGAGTCCCTCAAGGCCGACTACGTCGTCTCCATGGCGAGCATGACCCCGCTCTCCCCGGACGTGGAGAAGAAGCTCGCCGCGCACCCCGACGTCACGGCCACCAGCCCCATGCGCCAGTCCCCGGCCCGCGTCGACGGCGACGAGCACCAGCTGCTCCGGGGCGTCAACGGCAAGGCCGTCGGACAGCTGACGAAGCTGGACTTCACCTCGGGCTCGTTCACCGTCTCCGGTGACAAGGTCGTCATCGACGACGCCCTGTCCCGCATCAACCACTGGAAGACCGGCTCGTCCTTCGACGTGACCTTCGAGGACGGCAAGAAGGGCCGCCTGACGGTCGCCGGCGTCTACAAGGGCAACGACCTGCTGCGCGGCATCATGGTCGACAACGGGACCCTGACCCCGCACCTGAGCGAGATCAACGACCACCAGGTCATGGTCAAGACCAAGAACGGCGCCGGAGAGGCCGTCAAGGACTCGCTGCGCAAGGCCCTCGGCGACAACCCCGCCATCCAGATCCAGACCAAGCAGGACATCTCCGACGGCATCTCGAAGATGATCAACCTCCTGCTGAACATGCTCTACGGCCTGCTGGCCATGGCCGTGATCGTCGCCGTCCTCGGCGTCATCAACACCCTGGCGATGAGCGTCTTCGAGCGCCAGCAGGAGATCGGCATGCTGCGCGCCATCGGCCTGGACCGCAAGGGCATCAAGCGGATGGTCCGCCTGGAGTCGCTGGTGATCTCGCTCTTCGGCGGCGTGATGGGCATCGCCCTGGGCGTCTTCTTCGGCTGGGCCGCGGGCGACCTCATCAAGAAGGGCATCAACACCTACGAACTCGTGCTCCCGTGGGGCCGGATGGGCCTGTTCCTGCTGCTGGCCGCGGTGGTCGGCGTGCTGGCCGCGCTGTGGCCGGCCCGCCGGGCGGCGAAGCTGAACATGCTGTCCGCCATCAAGGCGGAGTAACAGCACCCCCGCAGATGCCCGTAGATGCGTAGGGCCCGGTCCGTACGGACCGGGCCCTGCGGCGTGTTCAGCGGCGTGTCAGTGGAGCGCTCAGTGGCGTCTTCAGCGCCAGTCGCGGGTCCGCAGCGGCATGCCGGCCTCGCCCGTCCCGGGTGTGCGGACGGCCAGCACCTGGTTGACGCCGATCCGGTTGCGTTCGAAGGACAGCGCCGAGGCGGCCATGTACAGCCGCCAGACCCGGGCGCGGCCGGGCGAGGTGAGGTCCACGGCCTCCGTCCAGTGCTTCTGCAGGTTGGCCACCCACTGGCGCAGCGTCAGGGCGTAGTGCTCGCGCAGCGACTCCACGTCGCGCACCTCGAACCCGGCCTCCTCCAGCTGCGCGACGGTCCGCCCCACGGGGGCGAGCTCGCCGTCGGGGAAGACGTAGCGGTCGATGAACTCGTCGACCTCGTACGCCTCCTCGTCCTTGAGGGGGCGGCGGGCGATCTGGTGGTTGAGCAGCCGGCCGCCGGGCTTGAGGAGGGCGTGGACGTCGGCGGCGTACTCGGCGTAGCGCGCCGAGCCGACGTGCTCGGCCATGCCGATGGAGGAGATCGCGTCGAAGGGGCCGTCGGAGATCTCGCGGTAGTCCTGGACCCGGATCTCGACGCGCTCCGTCAGACCGGCCTCGGCGACGCGCTTGCGGGCGTAGGCGGCCTGTTCCTCGGAGAGGGTGATGCCGACGGCGCTCACCCCGTACTCGCGGGCCGCGTGCAGCACCATCGAGCCCCAGCCGCAGCCGACGTCGAGGAGGCGCTGCCCGGGCTCGAGGGCGAGCTTGCGGCAGACGAGGTCGAGCTTGGCGCGCTGGGCCTCCTCCAGGGTGGAGGCGCCGTCCCCGTCGCTCCCCCAGTACGCGCAGGAGTAGACCATGGAGGGGCCGAGGACGCGCTCGTAGAAGGCGTTGCCGACGTCGTAGTGGTGGCTGATGGACTGCTTGTCGCGGCGCAGGGTGTGCAGGGGGCCGCTCGTCCTGCGGGCCTCCTCGCGGGGCGGCCGGGGCGGCAGCCCGGGGCCGGCCAGTTTGACGAGCTCACCGCCGGCGGCGCGCAGGCGCGGGTCGCGCACGGCCGTGAGGAGGGCGGCGAGGCCGGAGCGGCGGGTTTCCTCGCCGCGCTCCCAGAGGGAGCCGGCCAGGAGCTCGAGCGCCTCGTAGAGATCGCCCTCGACGTCGATGTCGCCCGAGACCCAGGCCCGGGCGAGACCCAGCTCGCCGGGCTTCCACAGCAGTCGGCGCAGGGCGCGGCGGCGGATGACCAGGACGGGGGCACCGGAAGTGCCCGGAGGGCCGTACTCGCTGCGGTCCCAGGCGCGGATCCGGACCGGGAGCGGGGCTCCCAGGACCTCTTCCGCGAGCGCGGTGAGCCGTCGAGCGGCGTCGGCCATGTCGCACACACCTCCATGATGCAAGGTCAGGAGAAACGTTCAACTGACACCTAAACACCAAGAGTCGGCACGGTAGTCCCGTTCAGTCAGATTAGATCGACTGTGGGTGGCCGGACATACGACAAACGGCGTCCACCCCACGGATTGGTGGACGCCGTTGCCGACGGGTTGACCGCGGCCGAGCCGCGGCCGCTGCTAGGAGGCCTTCGCCTTCTCCGACGGGACGGAGTCGGCCTTCGGCTGCGGGGCCGGCTTCGCGGCCTCGTAGAACTCCTCGCGGGGGTTCTCCATGGCGCGCAGGGAGACGACCTCGCGCTTGAGGAACATGCCGAGGGTCCAGTCCGCGAAGACGCGGATCTTCCGGTTCCAGGTCGGCATGGCCAGACCGTGGTAGCCGCGGTGCATGTACCAGGCGAGACGGCCCTTGAGCTTGATCTTCATCTTGCCCATGACGATCATCGCGACGCCCTTGTGGAGGCCGAGGCCCGCCACCGCACCCTTGTTGGCGTGCTTGTACTCGGTCTGCGCGGCCGAGAAGCCCCGCATCGCCGAGATGACGTTGTCACCGAGGACCTTGGCCTGGCGCAGCGCGTGCTGGGCGTTCGGCGGGCACCAGGCGTTCTCGTTGCCCGCGGCGCGGCCGACGAGGTCCGGAACCTGGGCGTTGTCGCCCGCGGCCCAGATGTAGTCGGTGCCGTTGACCTGGAGGGTCGGCAGGGTGTCGACGTGACCGCGCGGGCCGAGCGGCAGGCCGAAGCGGGCCAGCGCCGGGTTGGGCTTGACGCCCGCGGTCCACACGATGGTGTTGGAGTCGACCTCGAGGCCGTTCTTCAGCACGACGTGGCCGTCGACGCAGGAGTCCATCGACGTCGAGAGGTGGATCTCGATGCCGCGGCTCTCCAGGTGGGCCTTGCCGTACGCGCCGAGCTTGGGGCCGACCTCGGGGAGGATCTTGTCGGCGGCGTCGACGAGGACGAACCGCATGTCCTCGCGCTTGACGTTGGGGTAGTACTTGGCGGCGTCGCGCGCCATGTCCTCGACCTCGCCGATGGTCTCCGCACCCGCGAAGCCACCGCCGATGAAGACGAAGGTCAGCGCCTTGCGGCGGATCTCCTCGTCGGTCGTGGAGTCGGCCTTGTCCAGCTGCTCCAGGACATGGTTGCGCAGGCCGATGGCCTCCTCGACGCCCTTCATGCCGATGCCGTTCTCGGCGAGGCCGGGGATCGGGAAGGTACGGGAGACGGCGCCGAGCGTGACGATCAGGTAGTCGAAGGGCAGCTCGTACGCCTCGCCGACGAGCGGCGCGACGGTGGCGACCTTGCGGTCCTGGTCGATGGTGGTGACGCGGCCGGTGAGGACCTCCGCCTTGGGGAGCACGCGTCGCAGCGGCACCACGACGTGGCGGGGGGAGATGCTGCCGGCAGCTGCTTCGGGCAGGAAGGGCTGGTAGGTCATGTACGAGCGCGGGTCGACGACCGTGACGGTCGCCTCGCCGTACCGCATCTTCTTGAGGATGCGGCGCGCCGCGTACAGGCCGACGTACCCACCGCCTACTACGAGGATCCGTGGACGCTCCGTGGTGCTCATGATTCGAGTATCCAGCACTCTCCACGGGCATGCTCGTGAGCCCCTTCACAAGGGGGCAGGGGGTATCTGCTACACTCCGCCGCCCACGTGACCCATGCCATACGCCCGTAAGGGAACCAGTGGAGGGCCGGGCGCGTTGTGAACCCCTGTTGAACTGGCCTTGCGGGTCTTGAGTTGACTAGACCACTGCCTCGCAGGCACGCGCATAAGCGCCCCTTTAACCCGGCCGAAACCGGACGGCATCCCGCCGCAGAGGCCTGCGGAGGCCCCGGAAGGGCCCAACGGGCCCCTTCGCGCCGCCAACGCTCCCTTTTTTCATGTGAAGGATTTCACGAACTTTTCCCGGGAGACCCCCGAAGGGGCCTCCCCGGGACGCCTTCTCAGGCGACGCTCCAGGCGATTCCGTCCAGAATGTCGTGTTCGCTGACGACGACCTCGTGGGCCCCCACGCGCTCCATGACGGCCTGCAGGACGAGCGCTCCGGCGCAGATCACGTCGACCCGGCCCGGGTGGATCACGGGGATCGCCGCGCGCTGCTCGTGCGTCGCGGCGAGCAGCTTGCCGGTGATCTCCCGGACCTGCTCCAGGGAGATCCGCGCGTGGTGGATGCGCGTCCAGTCGTACTCGGTCAGACCCAGCGCGACCGCGGCGACCGTGGTCACCGAGCCCGCCAGGCCGACGAGGGTGCGGGCCTCGCCGAGCGGCACGGTCTCCTCGGCCAGGTCCAGCGCGGCCTCGACGTCCGCGCGTATCGCCGCGATGCGCTCGGGGGTCGGCGGGTCCACCACGGCGCCCTCCGCGACGAGGTGGCGCTCCGTCATGCGCACGCAGCCGACGTCGACGCTGCGCGCCGCCCGGACGTGGTCGTCGCCGACGACGAATTCCGTGGAGCCGCCGCCGATGTCCACGACGAGGAACGGCCGGGCCAGATCGTCGCGGCCGGAGAGCTCCTTGGTGGCACCGGTGAAGGAGAACTCGGCCTCCTGGTCACCGCTGATCACCTCGGGCTCCACGCCCAGGATGTCCACCACGCCGCGCACGAAGTCCTCGCGGTTCTCGGCGTCCCGCGAGGCGGAGGTGGCGACGAACCGCACGCGCTCGGCCTTCAGCTCGCGGATGACCTCCGCGAACTCCCGGCAGGCCGCGAAGGTCCGCTCCAGGGCCTCCTCCGCCAGCCGGCCCGTGCGGTCCACGCCCTGGCCCAGGCGGACGATCGTCATCCGGCGGTCGAGCTCGGTGAACGCCCCGGTCGCCGGGTCGAGATCGGCGACGAGGAGCCGGATGGAGTTGGTGCCGCAGTCCACGGCGGCGACGCGGGTCACTTCTCGTCACCCCCGCAGGGCGTGACGCACGGGCCCTTGGCCCACCACTCCGGCAGCAGCGCCAGCGCCTCGTCACCGAACGGGTTCACCCCCGGGCCGGCCACGAGCGAGTGACCCACGAGCACGTGCAGGCACTTGACGCGGTCGGGCATGCCGCCCGCGCTCGGGAAGCCCTCCAGGACCTCGATCGCGTCGCGGCGCCGGAGGTAGTCCTCGTGCGCGGCGCGGTAGGCGGCGGCCAGCTCCGGGTCGGTCGCCAGGCGGTCCTGCATCTCCTTCATCAGGCCCGAGCCCTCCAGCGTGCCGATCGCGGAGGCGGCGCGCGGGCAGGTCAGGTAGTACGTCGTCGGGAACGGCGTGCCGTCCGGCAGCCGCGGCGCGGTCTCGACCACGTCGGGCTGACCGCAGGGGCAGCGGTGCGCGATGGCGCGCAGCCCGCGCGGCGGACGGCCCAGCTGCTGCTTGAACGCCTCGATGTCGTCGGCGGTGGGCTCGGTGGACTCGGTCTGGGGCGGAGGGGTGTCCATGTGCTCGCTCGTGTCGTCTTCGCTCGGTGGTCTCGGCAGGTGAAGTCAGGTCAAGGCCGGTGTCGGCGGGTCGGCAGGCCGGCGGGTCGGCAGGCCCTCGGGTCTGCGGGTCGTCAAGAAGAGGAACGGGGCGGGCGGACGCGGTCAGCGCGGGGAGTCCGCGGCGTCCACGCCGTCCCACAGGTTGCTGTACCAGGGGCGGTCGGCGGCGCCCTGGTCGCGCGGGCGCCGGGCGGTGCCGCTGCCGTCGACCACGCTGAAGCCCGTCTCTCCGGGGCGCAGGTAGTGCAGGTGCTCGCGCGCCTGCTGCTCGACGTACGCCGGGTCCTCCAGCCGCGCCTTCTCGTCCTCCAGCCGCTTCACCTGCTCGCGCGCGCGCTCGGACTGGCGGCGCTGGTCGGCGATGTCGGAGCGCTGGGTGACCCACTGGCGCATGGGGTAGGCGAGGGCGACGACCAGCGAGCACACGACGAGCGCCAGCAGCGCCGCGCGGCCGGTGAGCCGGCTGCGGCGCGGGCCGCGCGCGCGGTAGACGCGGGCCGTGGGGCCCTGGACGAGCACCGAGCCGAGTGCCCTGAGCCTGGTCGCGGTGGAGCGTTCCGCCGCCACGTCGCCTCCCCGAGGTCCTGGTCGCCCGCAGCCTCGCTACGAACGTACGTCCCCGGCCACGGTACGGGACCGTGGCCGGGGACGTGGTGAGGCTGCTCCCCTGAGGCCGTGTCAGGCCTGCGGGGCGTCAGCCCCCCGCTGCGCGTGTCAGCCCTTGAAGCGCGGGAAGGCGCTGCGGCCGGCGTAGACCGCGGCGTCGTCCAGGATCTCCTCGATGCGCAGGAGCTGGTTGTACTTGGCGACGCGCTCGGAGCGGGCCGGGGCGCCGGTCTTGATCTGGCCGCAGTTGGTGGCGACGGCCAGGTCGGCGATGGTGACGTCCTCGGTCTCGCCGGAGCGGTGCGACATCATGCACTTGAAGCCGTTGCGCTGGGCCAGCTCGACGGCGTCCAGGGTCTCGGTCAGCGAGCCGATCTGGTTGACCTTGACGAGCAGGGCGTTGGCGGCGCCCTCCTCGATGCCGCGGCCGAGGCGCTCGGGGTTGGTGACGAACAGGTCGTCACCGACGAGCTGGACCTTGTCGCCGAGCTTGTCGGTGATGGTCTTCCAGCCGTCCCAGTCGTCCTCGAACAGCGGGTCCTCGATGGAGACCAGCGGGTACGCCGCGACGAGCTCGGCGTAGTAGTCGGTCATCTCGGCGGCCGTGCGGTCCTGGCCCTCGAACTTGTAGACGCCGTCCTTGTAGAACTCGGAGGCGGCGACGTCGAGCGCGAGCGCGATGTCCTGGCCGGGGGTGTAGCCGGCCTGCTTGATGGCCTCGAGGATGAGGTCCAGGGCCTCGCGGTTGGAGCCGAGGTTCGGGGCGAAGCCGCCCTCGTCGCCCAGGCCGGTGGACAGGCCCTTGGCCTTCAGGACCGACTTGAGGGTGTGGTAGACCTCGGTGCCCCAGCGCAGGGCCTCGGAGAAGGACTCCGCGCCGATCGGCGCGATCATGAACTCCTGGATGTCCACGTTGGAGTCGGCGTGCGAGCCGCCGTTCAGGATGTTCATCATCGGAACGGGCAGCAGGTGCGCGTTCGGGCCGCCCAGGTAGCGGAAGAGCGGCAGGTCGGACGCCTCGGAGGCGGCGTGCGCGACGGCGAGGGAGACGCCCAGGATGGCGTTGGCGCCGAGCGAGCCCTTGTTGTCGGTGGCGTCCAGGTCGAACATGGCCTGGTCGATCAGGCGCTGCTCGGTGGCGTCGTAGCCGACGAGCTCCGGGCCGATCTGCTCGATGACGGCCAGGACGGCCTTCTCGACGCCCTTGCCCATGTAACGGTTCTTGTCACCGTCGCGGAGCTCGATGGCCTCGAAGGCACCGGTGGAGGCGCCGGACGGCACGGCGGCACGGCCCGTGGAGCCGTCGTCGAGGCCGACCTCGACCTCGACCGTGGGGTTGCCTCGCGAGTCGAGGATCTCGCGAGCTACGACGACGTCGATGGACGGCACGAGGGTCTCCTTCGTGTGTGTCTGTGGTTCTGCAGCACGAGCCTAACGGGCCCCGGAGGCTCGCCTCGCCGTTGGACCGCGTTCCCGGGCCGGAAAAGCCTAAAAAACAGCACAAAAGCCCAGAACACCGTATGAACGGCGGATTTTTTCGCTGAACGGGGAAGCAGGCCGGGTCCGGAAACGGCTGAGCCCCGCTCCGGTGCACGCTCGGGGCAGCGCATCGGAGCGGGGCGGTCCCGCCGGGAGCGGAGAGGGGCGGTCCACCGCGGTGGACCGCCCCTGCCGGATCAGCTGAGGTGCAGCTTCTGGCCGACGTAGATCACGTCCGCGTCCTGGACGATGTCCTTGTTGCGGTCGTACAGCTTCTGCCAGCCGCCCTTGACGTTCTTGGCGTCGGCGATCTTGGAGAGGGTGTCGCCCTCCTTGACCTCGTACTCGCCGTCGCCGACCTTGTAGGACTGCGGGGCGGAGTGCTGCTTCGGCGCGGCCGGCTTGGCGGCCGGGGCCTCGTCGCGCTCGACGGTCTGCGGGGCGGTGCGCTTCGGCGCGGCCTTCTTGGGCGCGGCCTGGCGCTCGCTGCGGTCCGCGTGGGACTTGCCCGAGACGGTGCCGCCGGCGCGGGAGGACTTGGTGGAGGAGCCGCCCGAGGTGTCGACGTCGGCCTTGGCGCCACCGGAGCTCAGACCCGGCACCGCGCAGCCCCAGGCGCCCGGGCCCTGCATGGCGAGCAGCCGCTCGGCCACGGCGATCTGCTGGCCCTTGGTGGCGTGGTCGGCGCGGTCGGCGTACTTCTGGCCGCCGGCGGCGTTCCAGGAGGACTGCGAGAACTGCAGACCGCCGTAGTAGCCGTTACCGGTGTTGATGGCCCAGTTGCCACCGGACTCGCACTGGGCGACCTTGTCCCACGTGGAAACCGAGGCGGCGTTGGCGGAGGTGGCGACCATCAGCGGGGCGGCGACAGCTGCACCGGTGACACCGGCGAGCGTGAAGATGCGGACGGCCTTGGACGGACGACGGTGCTTGCCCTTGGACATAAGTCGTTTCCTCACCGACGCCTACGAGGTGAGCTGTCGGGTTCGGGCTGTGAGTTCGCCCGGCTTCGTGTGCGAGCACACTCGGCTTCACCCCTAGCCGGTCCCGGACCCACGGCCTTGGCCGAGGAGCCGTTACCGGCGCCTACCTTGGTTCCCCCGCTCCTGCCTACGGCGCTTGCGCGACGACTCCCCCGATCGCCGGCAGGATTCGGCGTGGCGACCGTGGTGCCCGCGGTGGCGAGCGGACACGACGGTAAACACAGTCGCGGCAAGGGTTCAAACCCCTCTTTCCAGCCACAGTTGCCCCTGGTTACCCAGGGGAACATCACGTTTCCGCAGGTGAGAGACGGTTTGCCAAGTCCGGGAAGTCCGCATTCCGCCACCGGGCAAAGAGACCCATGTCTCACTTTCGACTGGAACGGACATTCGCCGCGAACTGCCGGTCTATTTACCGACCTCGAGCCTCTGACCAGGACGGATCAGGTCGGGATCGGTTCCGACCGCTTTCTCATTGCGCTGATACAGAGACTGCCAACCTCCCTTGACCGCATGCTCCTCGGCGATGGCTGACAGGTTGTCACCGGGACGCACGGTGTAGTCGGTGGGCGTGGGGCTGCCGGTGCGTGCGTCGCCGCCGCCCCGGGACGTACGGCCCTCGTCCTCCGAACGGGACGGGTCCGCCCGGTGCTTGCCCGTGCCCGCGCCGGCGTCGTCGGGCGTCCGGCCCTCGGGCGAAGCGGAATCGCCGGGCGAGGGCGAGGCCGTGCCGCCGGGAATCTGCGTCGGGTCGTCGGTCGGGGACGTGGACGGCTTGCGGTGCCGGCCTTCCTGCGGCTCGCCGGACTTCCCGTCGCCCGGCTTGCCCGGGGCGCCCGGTGACGGCGCGTCGGACGAGGGGCTGCCGGACGGGCTGCCGGACGGCTGACCGGAGGACTGCCCCGGCGACGGCTGCCCGGTCGAGGGCTGCCCCGAAGGCTGCTTGGAGGGGTCGGCCGAGGGGCTTGTGGAGGAGCCGGGCGAGGGCTTCCCGGACGGCGAGGGAGACGTGGACGCGTCGGAAGGCTTGCCGTGCTCGGAGGGCTCGGACGGCTCGGACGGCGTGGAGTGCGAAGTGGTGCGCTCCGGGGCGCGTGAAGGCGTCGAGTCGCTCGCGGGGGCGTGTGTGCCGCCCGGGTTGACCTCCGCCGGGGCGCCGCCCGAGGTGAGCCCCGCCTTCGCCGCACAGCTCGACCAGGGGCCGGAGCCGCTGCTTTCGAGGATCTGCTCGGCGACGGTGATCTGCTGCGCACGGCTGGCGAGGTCGGGCCGGGGGGCGTACTCCCGGCCGCCGTGGCGCTCCCAGAGGTCCTGGGTCAGCTGCAGTCCCCCGTAGGTCCCGTTTCCGGAGTTGGCACTCCACAGGCCGTCGCTCGCGCACTGGGCGACACGGTCCCAGGTGCCTGCGTCGGCGGCCGACGCACCGGTGGCCGCCATCAGCGGCATGGCGATCCCGGAGGCGGTCACCCCCGCGGCGACCACGATGGCGGGTATCTGACGGGGGCGGCGATGTCGGCCGTTTCCGGGTCTCATGGGCGGTTGCCTCTCGTTCGGCGGCGAATGGTGGTTGAAGATAGCGACGGCCCACCCGAGTCACAAGCCGATGTAGCGGAGGTCACGCCGAGATCACGTCGGCTGACGCGCGTTCAGGCGGGCGGCCCTCCCTGGGTGGTTGTGTCCGGAATGCCCTCCGGTGCAGAGGCCACCGGACCCTCCGGCGTGAACGTCACCGGGAGCGTGCGCAGACCGCGCATGATGAGGCCGCCGCGCCACCGCAGCTCCTCCGGATCGGCCCCCAGCCGCAGGTCGGGAAGGCGCCGCAGCAGGGTCGCCAGGGCCGTCTGCCCCTCCAGGCGGGCGAGGGGCGCGCCCAGGCAGTAGTGGATGCCGTGGCCGTAGCCGAGGTGCTGGTTGTCGCGACGGGAGAGGTCCAGCGTGTCGGGTTCGGCGAAGCGCTCGGGGTCGCGGTCGGCGGCCGCGAGGACGACGAGGACGGGGTCGCCCTCGGCGATGCGCTGCCCGCCGATCGTGAGGTCCCGGGTGGCGAACCGCCAGGTCGCGAGCTCCACCGGGCCGTCGTAGCGCAGCAGTTCCTCGACACCGGTCGCGAGCAGGCCCTCGTCGCCCTCGGCGAGGGCGCGCTGGAGGCGCTCGCGCTGCCCCGGATTGCGCAGCAGGGCGTAGGTTCCGTTACCGATCAGGTTCACAGTTGTTTCAAAACCCGCAAAGAGCAGGATGAAGGCCATGGCCGCGGCCTCGTCCTCGGTGAGGTGCTCGCCGTGGTCACTCGCCCTGATCAGCCCGGAAATGAGGTCTTCACCGAGATCCTCCCGTTTCCGGTGGATCAGTTCCGTGAGATAGCCCCGCATCTTCTTCACGGAGCGCGCCACCCCGCCGCGGGGCCCGCCGCCGTGGCGGATCATCATCCCCGCCCAGTCCCGGAAGTCGTCCTGGTCCTCGCTCGGGACGCCGAGCATGTCGCAGATGGCGTAGATGGGGAGCGGGAACGCGAACTCGTGGATGAGGTCGGCCTCCCCCCTGTCCGCGAACCCGTCGATGAGCCGGTCCGTCAGCTCCTGGACGCGGGGCGCGAACTCGGCGACCCGGCGCGGGGTGAACGCCTTCGAGACGAGGCGGCGCAGCCGGGTGTGGTCCGGCGGGTCGATGTTGAGCAGGTGCGTCATCAGGTTGGCGCTGCGCTCGCCCGGGATGCCGACCTTGCCCTTGCCGTGGGCGGACTCGGAGTGGTGCACGGGGTTCTTCGACAGGCGCTGGTCGGCGAGCGCCTGGCGGGCGTCGGCGTACCGGGTGACCAGCCACGCCTCCACGCCGCTGGGCAGGGCGGTGCGGTGCACCGGGGCGTGTTCGCGCAGCCAGGCGTACGCGGGGTACGGGTCGGCGGCGAATTCCCAGGTGAACAGGGGCGGGGC